>CAVEAP010000136.1:1169-2001 GCA_963613725.1 Mediterraneibacter torques | reverse complement strand
GTTGTTCTGAAGTAACTTCATCTTCTTCTTTAATTGAGTAAACTTCACCAGTTTTTGCTTCAATAACAGCGTTTGCAACAAGTTCGGTGAAAAGTTTTACTGAACGAATTGCATCGTCGTTTCCTGGAATTACAACATCAACAAGTTCTGGATCACAGTTGGTGTCAACAAGTCCAACAACTGGAATTCCAAGCGCTTTTGCTTCTTTGATTGCAATGTGTTCCTTTTTGAGGTCAACAACAAACAAAAGTCCTGGAAGACTGGTCATTTCTTTGATTCCGCTAAGGTTACGTTCAAGTTTTTCTTTTTCTGCCCTAAGAGCAATAACCTCTTTTTTAGGGAAAAGTTCAAACTCGCCTGTCTTTTCCATTTGTTCAAGTTTTGTCATGCGGTCAACACGACTTCTGATGGTTTTGAAGTTTGTAAGAGTTCCACCAAGCCAACGGTTGTTGATGTAATACATTCCACAACGCTCTGCTTCTTCTTTGATTGCCTCGGTTGCTTGTTTTTTTGTTCCTACAAACAAAACGGTTTTTCCTTGTTTTACTGTTTGGCAAACATAGTTGTAGGCTTGTTCAGCCAAAACAACTGTTTTCTCCAAATCAATGATGTGTGTGTCATTGCGTGAAACAAAGATGTATTCTTTCATTTTTGGATTCCATTGTCTTGTTGGGTGTCCAAATTGTGCTCCTGCTTCAAGCAATTGTTTTATTGAAATTACTGACATTTTTTTATTCTCCTTTTCCTTTAATTTTGTTAGTCCTCCCATTGATGTTAAAACTCATTGTGCAACCTTAAAAAATTAAGGCACCTACACGCAAATAACCAATGG
>CAVEAP010000136.1:0-1159 GCA_963613725.1 Mediterraneibacter torques | reverse complement strand
AAAATGACCGAATTGGGCCATTTTTTGTTATTTCTCAGATTTTGTTTCTTTTTTTGTGGCTGTTTTGGTGGCTACTTTTTTTGATGTTGCTGGTTTTGGTTCTTTTTTGAGAGATGATTTTTTTGGCTCTGATTTTGGAGCACTTTCTTCTTCATTTATCATTTTTAAATAAATTGCAAACACTTCATCAATAATTTTGTCATCGTTGATAACAACAAGTTGTGGTTCGCCTTTTTCATCTTCATCAAATCTAAAAATAATGCCTTGGTCATCATCAACGCCATCAATTTTGTCAATTGGTTTTAAGATGGCATAAAGTTTTTCCTCAAAAGGAATTAGGGCATATTGTTCAAATTTTATGGGATTGTCGTTTTGGTCATAAAGTGTTATTGGTTGGTCATCTTCTAAGTCCAAAAGTCTTTCGATTGAATTTTCTTCTTTACTCATTTTTTGTCTCCTTTTTATTTTCTGTCAAGAAAACTTTGCAAAATTATTGTTGCAGCAACTTTGTCAATCACTTTTTTGCGGTCTTCCCTTCTTACATCTGCCTGAATTAGCATTTTTTCAGCAGCAACAGTTGTCAGCCGTTCATCCAAATATTCAATTTTCACCTCACAAACTTCTTGAAGTTTTTGGCAAAATTCTTTGGTTTTTTCAACTCTAGGGCCCATGCTTCCATCCATGTTTATGGGAAGCCCAGCAACAACTGTGTCAACTTGCTTTTCTTTAATAAGGTTTGCAATGTATTGTAAGTCGGCATCTAAATTTTTTCTGTGATAAGTTTCAAGTCCGCTTGCAAAAATCCCCAAAGGATCGCTTAGTGCAAGTCCAATTCGTGCATCACCAAAATCTAAACCAAGTTTACGCATAACAGCATTTCTCCTTATATTGCATAAGTATAGCACAACAAAAGTTTTTTGGCAAATGATTAACAAAAATTTTTTTGGTGTTTTTTGTAAGGTGAAAGTGAAAAGGTTGGTTTTTAAAACAAAAAAGGCATATTTTTCATATGCTTTTTTTGATTCGTACCTAGCAACCAAAAATTTGAGGGAGCAAATTAAAAAATTGATAGGCACGAGGGGTTGGGGTTCTCCCTTGCTTTTCGTTGTCACGGACACGATGTGTCCAGATACGCTCGATGCGTGCCTTTCAGCACTTA
>CAVEAP010000135.1:1123-2008 GCA_963613725.1 Mediterraneibacter torques | reverse complement strand
CCTTTCCTTTTGATATACTATGATTTAACTATACAACATGATTTTCTAATTGTCAAGTATTTTTTAGAAAATTTGTTCAGTTTTAAGTGTGATTTAATGTTCAAAGTTAAAATTTTGTTTTGCTAAAAAAAGAATTCGTTTTGTTTAAACGAAATTCTTTATTGACAACATAACTTTTAAAATTTTAAATAATTTTTTAACTTGAAATTTAAAAAATAAATAAAAATTACAAAAGTTCAAGTGTTTTACCATAAATTTGCTTAAATTCCCCAGCAATTTGATTTGCAAGTTTTAACTCAAAAGAGGTATCACTTTGTGTTACTGTTTTCACAATAACAGAATCCCCTAACACATCACAAACAATATCTGTTATTGCCCCATTGGCACTAATGTCAAAACATGAAGCCATGCGAACAATTAACGCCAAATATTTAACAGCCACAAGGTCTTCATCTGTAACCAAATCTTTAAATTTAACCCACTCAGTTAGCGAAAAATCTTCAAGATGCTGACATTGTGCAATAAATCCTGCCAAAACAAGATCACGATGCGATGCTCCATAAACTTTTGTGTGTAAAATCACCGTTAGGCAATCTTTGTTTGTTTCTGAAAAACGAATGATTGAACCACAATTGTGCATGTAACTTGCTATTTTAAGAGCTCTTATATACATTCTGCTAGAAAGTTTGTGCATTACCCTTAGCTGGCGAAACAAAAACATAGAAAGTTCAAAAATATGTCTTCCATTTGTTTGAAATGGTTGATGAAAGGTTTGAATGGTTTCCAAACTGAATCCCAAAAGATCTTGAATTGGTCTTTCTGCAGAAACGGGAACATAATGTTTGAACAAAACACCATCACTAAGTTTTGCTGTTGATATTACAA
>CAVEAP010000135.1:0-1113 GCA_963613725.1 Mediterraneibacter torques | reverse complement strand
ACAAATGTTTGCACGGCAAAAGCCTCAAAAATAGCTTTTGCAACAGAAAATCCTGCAACAAGTGCCGACAAACTTTTTTTAGACAATCCTTTCAATCTAGCTTCTTTGTCTAGTTTTAATGGTAAAACAGCATTAAGCACATTTTCAAAATCTTTTTGATTCATCATGTAGCCATGAGCCATATCAAGATTGTATTTTTTACCTTTTCTGCTAATTTTTCCAATGGTATCAAAAATTTCTCCACAACCAACAAATTTTATGTCAGCAACATCTTCTGAAATAAACCAATCAACTCTTTCAATTTGATTTGCAAAAAATTCTTGAATAATTTTGCTTTGCTGTTCAAAATTGCTGTCTTGAATAAAAAGTTTTGCAAGGTTTTCATATCCAAATGGAATTATTTGCCTACCTACCACAGTTTTGCGATTGTAAGCAATAATTTTTGTTTGCTCTTGCTCAATCAGAAACAAAACTCCTTTTGAAATATCCACGGTATTTACACTCATGATTTGAAGCATTTGGATTTCTTCATCTTCAGTCAAAAGCCTAAACTTAAATCCTGAAATGCTTTCCATTTCTTCCAAAAAGGCAAAGTGATTTTTGGCAGCACGAAGGTCGCATGTTGCATAAGCAATGCTTTTTGTTATTTTTTTGTTGTCACAAAATTTTCTGAACATTTTTAAATTTTCACGGCATTGAAATGCTTGTGTTGGCTGAATATAACCATCACGCTCAATGTCTTCATGCAAACTAAGTGATTGGCAAAATTCTTCAACAATATCAAAAGAATCAACAGATTTGCAAACAATTACAAGCTTTGCTTGATAAGGTGAAATTTCAACTAATGCAATTTTTTCTTTTGATGGCGTAACTTCTGCTGTTATGTTTTCTTCAATTTTTTCTTCCATTTCATTAATCCTTTATTTTAATTGCCCCAACTGGACAAACATTTTCACAAGTATGACACCTTATACACTTAGACTCATCAATTTGTGCTTTCCCGTTGTCATCAAACTTTATTGCTCCAACAGGACAAGAATTCACACAAGTTCCACAACCAAAACAAGTTGATTTGTCCACAATGCAATTTTTGTTTTCTTCCATATATATTCC
>CAVEAP010000134.1:0-2027 GCA_963613725.1 Mediterraneibacter torques | reverse complement strand
CTGGGCCTCTCGTTGTGCTTTGCACCTCAATCTTAAATCTGTAATCTCCGCGCTGGGCGCGGGCAACGCAACTTTGGGCGAGACAACAGCCTATACAGCGGCAAGTGGCCAATCTCCTACCACCTTTAACACAATAACGCTCAACAACCTGATGTATCCACAAACGATTGCAACAAGTGACATGCAAAAAACCTTGGAAGATGCCTACAACGAAGGCAATCTTTTGTCCACAATCAAAGCAACGGGAAGGGAATATATGGGCAGAGCAACAGTGGAAACAACTGGGGACAACATTGGTAATTTAACCTCTACCTACAACACTGTGAAAGAGTATAAATATTATAATGGGGATAAATGGGAGTATTATGTTAGGGCTCCAGAATATAACTCTACCTCTTACAAATATAGTGATAACACCGCCGTAGGCGGTTCGGATGGTACAACTTTCAAATGGATAAAAGTTGAACCAATAACATGGGTAATTCCAACATCAGAGTGGGAAACCTATGGTACTAAACTTACAAACAAAGACACCGGTGCAACAGGAAGCATGGAAGTGTTTTCACTCTACGGACTTGTGTCCGGAATGTATTATTACCCAAATACAAGTGATACCTACCGCACAAGTTGGGCAAGTTCATGCTGGCGTGCGTATCTGAACGGTTACAATTTACAAGAAGCCCAAGGTGATGGCGGAGATGATTACAAATCAACTATAAAAACAAATTTTGCCAATGACTACAGTTTTATTAACACAATCTATCACGACCTAAGAGAAGAAGTAGAAAAACCAACTCTTTCTTCAACAAACTTTGCGTTAAGCGGAAGTTCATTTTCCATTACTGACAAATTTAGCAATTTTGACTCCACAAAAGTGGACATAAGCGGGGACATCACAGTGTCCGCCATTGGCACTTACACCACAACCATAAGCCTTAAAAACACCGAGGACTATGTTTGGAGTGATGGAACAACCGATAGCGTAACTTACACATGGACACTGCTAGACACCCTGACAAAACCCACACTAAAATCTAGTGCAAGTTCACTTGTTTACGACAAAAGTGAGCAAAGCATTTTAACATATCTTGACAATTTTGACTCAAACACAATGACCGCACTTGGAAATGTAACCAAAACCGATGCGGGGAATTATGAAGTTGTTATTGCCCTAAAAGACAGCAATTTGTATTATTGGGAAGATGGCACAAATTCGCCATTCAGCCTAAGTTGGAGCATTAAAAAAGCAAGCGTAACAAAACCCACACTAAAAGATATTAGCCTAACTTACAACGGTTCCGCCATAACAATAACAGATTCAGCCTATTGTTTAAACTTTGACTCAACAACCATGACCGCACTTGGAGATGTAACCAAAACCAATGCTGGAGAATATAACACCACCTTTGCGTTAAACGACACAAACAACTATGAGTGGAGTGATAGCACAACCACTCCAGTTAACCTGAGTTGGAGCATAACACGAAAGGTTTTGGACACACCAACCTTTACCACAAGTGAATTTACCTTTTCAACCACCACTCACAATGTTTTGGAAAATGACAACATGACAGGTTTTGACAGCACTCTTATGACTCGTTCTGGAACAGAAAGTGCAACAAGAGCGGGAACTTATTATGTTTTTGTTTACCTAAACGACACCGATAACTACCGATTTGAAAACGGACAAACTTTTGCTGTCCTCACTTGGACAATCACCCCTTATGCCCTCACCGATGAAAACACTTCAATCACCACCGGTGAGTGATGTGTTCTCTGTCCAAGCGTGGAACAGTCCAAGGGCATAAATGCCCTAGATACGCTCGACTCACTTTGTTCGCTTCGGTATGACAACAACTAAAAACCTCACTTCAACAAAAGATATAACCTCATTGTCTTATCACAAATCAACATCTAACTTTACCTTATATAATAACTAGGTGAGAGGCACAACCTCCATGTCATACCGAAGTAAGTGCTGAAAGGCACGCATCGAGCGTATCTGGACACATCGTGTCCGTGACAAC
>CAVEAP010000133.1:0-2053 GCA_963613725.1 Mediterraneibacter torques | reverse complement strand
GAAAGTTTCCACAAAAGTGAATAAAAGTGCTTACCATTATTTTACCTCTTGTTATTTTTACTAAAAATTTATGATTTTTATGCAAAAAAGTGTTAAAAAACAAATTTTTGGCAACACTTTTTTGCAAGAGGTGTTTTTTATGAGTGAAAAAATTTTGGGTTGGCAATTTGATGAAGCAAAAGATTTTTTGCATTTTGTTTTTGAAAATCAAGACAAATCTTTTTTGTGGCTTTTTGAAAATTGGGCAACAAAAAGTTCACGCCAACCATTTAGTGTAAGAAATTATTTTTACAAATTTTGCAAATTTTTGAAACAAAACAAAGATTTTTGTGCAAAACTTGGGTTTTCTTCTCAAAATTTAAACACACTTTTTTCAAAACATTTTAACAAAGATGATGAGGTTTGGCTTTTAACTCAAATTTTGCCAACAAAAAATCAAAAATCTGTTCGGAGTGCGTGCCTTAATCTTGCGTGTGGTGATGCTTTTAAGATGGTTCGCTATCAAAACAAATTCCGAAATCTTGTGAAAAGGAAAAAAGATTTGGTGCAAAATGTTATGGAAGAATTGCTAAAGCAAAAAATTGCAATCCGAAACCCTTATGAAAAGCAAAACATAATCAGCATATCGCAAGACAATTTGTCTCAAAGCGACCTTCAGGGACTTTTTATGGGGCTTGTTAGACTTGTAAAAAATGATTTGAATCAAAAACTTGAACTGAAATCAAAAAACGAAAAGCAAGAACTAAACACAAAACTTCGACAAACCACCATTGATTTAAAGGCGGAACAAAACAAGGTTCAAAAACTTGAAAACGATTATCAAATTTTGAAAGAGCAATATGCCATAATGTCTAAAAATTTAAAAATAGAACAACAACAAAATGTTTTTAGAATAAAAACCTTAAAAAATTTTGTGGAAAGCAAGAATTTTCAAAAACTTAAAGAATTTTTGAGTGAACTTGAAAATCATGAAAACAAGTTGAAAATTTAGTTTTGCACTTCCCTGTTCTAACTTGATTTCAATTAGAGGGCATGAATGCCCTAGATATGCTAGTGTCACTGACAATGAACAGCATAAGAGCACCCTTATTACCCCACCTTTCAAGACTTGCAACCAAACGCTTGACTAGTCAAAAAATATATGTTAAACTAGCAAAAAGAAGATATAAAGGGGGTGCATTAAGATAGAAACAAATCAAAATTTGCAAAACATAGCACCAAAATTTGAACTTCACAAAAAATCAAGAGGGCGACCTAAAAAACTCACCTTTCAAAAAGTTGCTTTGTTAGATGAAAAATTAAAACCTCGCCTTGTCCCAAACGATGCAAACAATCACCTTTATTTTGTTGGAATAACACAAGAACTAACTCGTTGGAGCAATTCTTTTTTTGCTGGAAACATTGTTGTGAAAACTCCAAATCATGCAAGAAACGGTGTTGTTTGTTTTAAAGATTATTATGGGTTTGATGTGAATTACAAAGATTTTAGATGTTACAAACCTGTATGTGAATTTTACTTTCAAGCAATAAAAGATGTTATTGAACAAGACCCAAAGGCAAAATTTATGTTTTATAGCCAACAATGCTTTATTTATTCCCCAATTATGTCTTTTTACAAGCATTTTGTTTGTGTTAATGACGAAAACATTGTTGGACTTTGCAATCACAAATATAGTTCTCGTGAAAAATTTCAAGATTTTGCTAATGTTTTGGAATATCAAAAACTTTATAAATATGAAATTACACCATTTTTACTTGACCGTGCTTTTGGCAAAAAATTTAAGCGTTGGGTAATTCAAGAGCCAATTGGATTTTCGGGCTTGGGAACTTTTTTGATGGACCGCAAAAACTATACCCGTCAACGCCTTAATTTTGTGGAGCGCTTTCCTTACCGAGTTTGCAGATATGTTGAAGACAACATTCCTGTGAATGTGCATTTTTTGATTTCTCAAAACGAAATTGTGATTTTTGATGCAACAGTTCAAAAACTTAAAATAACCACAAAAATTTATTATGAAGGTTGGAGTTTTGAAGAATTTGAAGCCCTTTCAAA
>CAVEAP010000132.1:365-2063 GCA_963613725.1 Mediterraneibacter torques | reverse complement strand
GCTTTTGATTGCTGTGTGCGGGCTTTTTAATTTGCAAACAACCTTTTCTTCGGGAACAATTTTGTGTTCGGGTGGCATTTCTTTAGGACTAATTTTAGTTATGTTTTTTGTGTTCCTTTTTTTGTGCATTTTTTTGCTAAAAAAGTTTTATCAAAAACAACACCTAAACAAATTTTGTTATGACCTAAAACTTGTGATTTTGGGGCAAACGTTCAACCTAAAAGGTTTTTTGGACACTGGCAACACTGTTTTTGATTCTTCCAAACGACCAGTTTTGATTTTGTGCAAAAAACAACTTTCAAAAATGCTTTCGCCTTTGCAAATGAAAAAACTTTTAACACTTTGCCATGAAACCTTAAACATAAAAAGCGTTGCTGGAAACAAATCGGTTTTTGTTTTTAATCCCGATTTGTGTGAATTTAATGGCAAGGCACAAAATGTTTCGGTTGGCGTTTGTGAAGATGAGATTTTTAAAGCAAATGATTTTGACATAATTTTAAATCCCAAAATGTTAGAGGTGTGATATGCTAAAAAAACTTTTTAATTTTTTGAAAAATCTTTTCAAATTCCAAGAGCCCAATTTTTTGCTTTATCTTTGTTCCAATGAAAGTTTGCCATCTCCAATGGAACCTGAGGAGGAGCGTGAATGTTTGGAAAAACTTGCCCAAGGTGATGAACGGGCAAAAAACATGCTTATTGAACGCAATTTAAGACTGGTTGTTTACATTGCCAAAAAATTCGAAAACAGCGGTGTTGAACTTGAAGATTTGATTTCAGTTGGCTCAATTGGGCTTATTAAGGCGGTAAAAACTTTTAACATGGACAAAAAAATCAAACTTGCAACCTATGCCAGCAGATGTATTGAAAATGAAATTTTAATGCACCTTAGAAAAACAAGCAAGCAAAAGCGTGAAACTTCACTTGACAAACCACTGTCTTGCGACAGTGATGGAAACGAACTTTTGCTTTCGGACATTTTGGGAGTTGATGCCGATGAAGTTTTTGCTTTTATGGACCAAACGGTTGAGCATGAGGCAGTTCACAAAGTTCTTAACAAACTAAGCCCCAAAGAGCAAACCATTGTAAAGTTAAGGTTTGGTTTGGGGGATGAAAAAGAAAAAACTCAAAAAGAAGTTGCCGACATTCTTAACATTTCTCAAAGTTACATTAGCCGTATTGAAAAGAAAATTTTAACAAAAATGAAAAAAAGCATTTCAAAACATCTTTGACTTGCTTTTTTGTTTTTGCAAAAAATTGCCCCTAAAAAATCAAAAAAACTGTAAATTAGCATTAAAAATTGCATTTTTTTAAAAAAACTTAATTAAATTAAATGTTTCTTAACAATTTTTAAAGCATTTTTTTCAATTCGGCTAACTTGTGCTTGACTGATTCCAACTTGCTCACTCACCTCAATTTGTGTTTTGCCCACAAAGTATCTCAAAAGAAGAATTGTTTGTTCTCGCTGGCCCAAACTGTTAATGGCATCTTTAATGGACACTTTGTTCAGCCAGTTTTCTTGAGTGCAAGAATTGTCTGCAATGTGGTCAGACAAACAGCTTGAATCGTTGTCTTCCAAAAAAATTGGTTCATCAAGGCTGATTGGTTCGCTAAGGGCATCTAATGCACACGCAACTTGGGCAAGCGGAATGTTAATTAGTTTTGCAATTTCTTCGGTGCTAGCTTCTTTTTGTGTTTCCG
>CAVEAP010000132.1:0-355 GCA_963613725.1 Mediterraneibacter torques | reverse complement strand
TTTTGGCGTGCTTTAAGTGCTTGAAAGGCAACATCTCTTAAGCTTCTGCTAACACGAAGTGGAAAGTCATCACGAAGAAAGCGTTTGATTTCTCCAACAATCATTGGAACGGCATAGGTTGAAAATTTTATGCCAAGAGTGTTGTCAAAATTGTCAATGGCCTTAATCAGCCCCACACAGCCAACTTGAAAAAGGTCATCACAGCAATCATTTTTTTTATACAAAAATTTTTGTAAAACCGAAAGAACCAGCCTCATGTTGGCGTAAATAAAAGTTTGTTTTGCTTCCAAATTTCCATTTTTTATTTCTTGCATAAGTTTTTCCGATTCTTCATTTGATAGTGTTGGAAGTTTGT
>CAVEAP010000131.1:1215-2064 GCA_963613725.1 Mediterraneibacter torques | reverse complement strand
CCAATTAACAAAAAAGATTGCGTGATTGCTGAAAAAACAAACATGAAACCAATTTCTTATTCATTTATGGCAGTTGAAGACACTTTTAGAATGGAAGACCTTTTAGCACAAAAACAAAAGTCTTTGGAGCAATCACAAAAACAAAATTCGCAAAAGCAAACAGAAAAAACTGAGCAAGATAAATCTAAAACATTTTTAAACAAAGTTGTAAAATCTAAAGAAGCAGAAAAACTTAAAAAACAAGAACAAAACACAAAACAAAACAAAAAAACCAGCCAAAATTGTGCCAACACAACCTTTTTGAATAAGCTTGTGAAATCAAAAGACGTAAAACCTAACAAACAAGAGGAAAAAGGACAAATTACCAAAACCCCCAGCAAAGAACAAGCTGAATTTGTTTTTGCAAAGATGAGAAAACCCATCGCACAAGGATGTAATTCACAATCAAAAAGTGATGAATTTACAAAATAAAATTTATTGAAAAAAGACATATTTAAATCCTTTTAAACATGTCTTTTTTATTTTGCTTTTTTTATGGCATTAAAAACAAATCGCTTGAATTTTGGCACAAACATTTTTGTGCAAACATAAGCATTTTTTGGTTTTTTTTTGAAATCAAATTTTAAAATTCCAAACCCATCATCATTATATTCTACAAAAGCATGAACTTTTTTTTGCAAGAAAAAAGCACGGTGCCTTATTAAAAATGAAACACACCCATCGTGAGTTGCAACACCTTTTTCACCAACATCTTTGTCGTGATAAGACCTGAAAATGTATTCAAACATCTCACCCGTTTTCCCCATTGTTTTTAACTTTTTAATTTCTTGATTAGACAAGAAAGCATTG
>CAVEAP010000131.1:532-1205 GCA_963613725.1 Mediterraneibacter torques | reverse complement strand
CACCCTGAAAATAAATACATGATATTTTTTGTTTGAATTCGGGATAGTCTAAAAACAATTTTGCAAGAGTTGTTAGCGGGCTAACACACAAAATGTCAACTTTTTTCGTCAGTCCTTTAAAAAACAAAATTAGTTCATCAAAACTTTTGGCATTGTTTGTTGCCTCAGGAAAATCAAATCCACCAAGTTTTCCTTTGTTGCCATGAACACCTGTTACTGTTAAAATTTTTTGGGACAAATTTTTGTCATAACCCAAAAACACTGGAACATCTTTTTTGATGAACTCCACCACTTGAAGTGTTTTGTGTGCAACATCATTTAAATCAAAATTTCCAGAACACGCCACAATGCATTTAAGTTTTGTTCGCCAATCAAAAGCAGAAAGAACAATTGCCATGGCATCATCAATGCCAGTGTCCACAAGCATAATTACATCTTTCATTTTTAACCTCTTTCACTTCAATTATACAATAAAATTTAAAAAAATCAAAACAAAATTGCAAAAAACTTTGTTTTTTGTGTGTTTTTTCATATTTTTTAAAGTTTTTTTGATACTTTTTTTGCAAAAGTTAAAAACAAAAAAGTAAGCCACAAAAAATAGCTTGCTTTTTTTGATTAAAGATTTTCTGCAGATTTAACGAAAATGTTTGCAAAACCTTGTTTAGCATTACAT
>CAVEAP010000131.1:0-522 GCA_963613725.1 Mediterraneibacter torques | reverse complement strand
GCATTACATAGCGGACAAGTTTTGAAACACTCTTTTGCCTTTTCTTCATGCCCACATTGATTGCACCTCCAAACCACTGGTGCTGATTTTTTGTATAAAGTTTTTGAACTAAACTGCTCATAAAGTTCTTCAAAAATTTGCTTGTGTTTTTTCTCAACCAAAATAATTTTTTCAAACAACTGTGCAACATCTAAAAAACCTTCATCCTTTGCTGTTTTTTGAAAACTTGCATAGGCAACCTGTGCTTCATGTGATTCGTCCATTCCAACAAATTTCAAATTGTCTTTTAAATTCCACTTTTCACGAAAAGGATAGGTTGCAGTGATTTCGATGCTGTTAATTGGTTCATTTGAGGCTTCTTGAATTTTTGCATAGAACATTCGTGCATGATGAAGTTCGTTGTAAGAAATTTTGTCTAACAACCCTGCAATTGTTTCAAAACCTTCGGTTCGTGCGTTGTTTGCCACAAATTTGTATCTTATGTGTGCTTGGCATTCATTTGCAAAAGCCCTTGCCAAATTG
>CAVEAP010000130.1:0-2067 GCA_963613725.1 Mediterraneibacter torques | reverse complement strand
TGATTTGATTGAAAAGTTTTATCGGGCAGGTTTTGAAACTGATTTAATCCTAAAAAATGTCAACACACTTTTGTCGCTTAAAGATGAAGAAAATTTTGGGGCACTTGACATTTGCGTGTTTGACCTAAAACTTTGTGCTTGTGATGTTCTTAAACTAGGGGCACCAGTTGGTTTTTTAAAGCAAAAAAATTCAACACAAACAATCGAGGCTGGGGCGCTTCCAATTGGCATTTTGGAAAATGTGAAACCAGCAACAAAAAGTTTTGCTCTAAATGATGGTGACATGATAATTTTGGTTACTGATGGCATTGTTGATGCAATTGAAAATTTGGACTTTTTGAAAACAAGCATAAACAATTTTAATTCAAAAAATCCACAACAAGTTGCTGACATGATTTTGGATTTGTGCATGAAAAAATGCAAAAATTTGGCTCCAGATGACATGACTGTTTTGGTTGGAAAAATTTGGAAAAAAATTTGAATTTGCAAAAAACACCCTAAAAAAATGCAAAAAAATGCAAAAAAAGTGTTATTTTTTAATATTTTTCAAAAAATAGTTGATAAAATCAAAATATTATGCTATACTATCATCGTGGAGAACTACTATGGAAAAAGTATTAAAACTAATTAAAGAAAAACAATTTTTTTCGCCAGGATGTGTTGTGGGAGTTGCTTGCAGTGGTGGGTCAGATTCAATGGCACTTTTGCATTTTTTGAATTCAAATCGGGACAAACTTGACATTGATGTTATGGCAATTCATGTTGATCATGGCACTCGCGACAATGATGTTCGTGATGCACTTTTTGTGCAAGACTATTGCAAAGAAAATCGCATAAGATTTTATAAGTTCAAGGTTAAAGATTCCTTGAAGAAACAAACAAAAGGCAAAGGACTTGAACAAGTTTGCAGAGAAGCGCGCTACAAAATTTTTGAAGATTTGCAAGATAAGGGAATGGTGGACAAAATTGCACTTGCTCATCATCAAAACGATCAAGCCGAAACTGTTCTTTTGCACATTTTAAGAGGGTCGGGTCTTAATGGCGCCAGTGGAATGGACTACTCCCGAAATGATTTTTATATCAGACCATTTTTGGACCTTTCAAAAGAAGAAATTTTGACTTACATCTATCAAAATCAAATTCCTTTTGTGGAAGATGAGACAAACAGCGACACAACAATTGCCAGAAACTTTTTAAGACACAAAATTTTGCCTGAACTGCAAAAGGTTTGGCCAAACACAGTTGAAAATCTTTGCAATTTTGCAAAAATATGCAAAGAAGATGATGAAACTTTGCGTTCATTTATGAGCTTTGATGCGGTTTTGCATGAGAAAAACATGATAAAAATTCCAAGGTCCTATTTTAACTATCGCATCAGTTTTGTTAAACGCATGATTTTGGATTGCTTTGACGAGTTGGGGCTTGGGCAGGTTGTTGAAAAAAAGCACATTGATTTGGTTGTGGAATTTGCAAAAAACGGACAAAACGGAAGCAAAATCAATTTGCCTGACAATGTTGTGGTTTACAAAGAATATGAATATATTACACTAACACTAAAAAAGGTGAAACGAGAAACGCAAACCGAGTGGCCATTTAAAAAAGGTCTTACTCACATTGATGAATATGGTAGCATAAAAGTTAAAAAAACTGACCAAAAAGAACCGGTTGTTGGTTCGCTTTTAGTTGATGCTGACAAAATTCCTGCGGAGGCAAAATGGCGATTTTTCAAAGAAGGCGATTTTGTTGAGAAATTTGGCGGAGCAGGTGTTGTTAAAATAAAAAAATATTTGTCCGACAAAAAAATTCCGTTAAGACTACGCAGTGTTTTGCCACTTTTGTGTGTCGAAAATGAAGTGTTGGTGGTTGCAAACATCGACATTTCCGAAAAACTTAGAGTAGATGAAAAAACAAAAAATGCTTGTTTGATTGAATTTAACATAAAAAATTGGGTCTAACTCAATTTTTTTTGTTTTTCTTTTGACAAAGATTGGGTTTTATGGTAGACTATAATTATATAATAATTATTTAAAAACGGAGCAGATGGTTGGAGGAAACAGAAACAAGCGC
>CAVEAP010000129.1:0-2069 GCA_963613725.1 Mediterraneibacter torques | reverse complement strand
AGTCAAGGCTAAGTCCCCTTGCTGTTTTTTTTTTTTTTGTTCTAATATAATAAATTTTTTCTCTAATAAAATTTTTATTCATAATATATATTTTAAACCAAAACTTAATTTTTTGTATGTTTCTGTGGTAGGTTTTTGCTTGACATACATATTGCAAATATGTATAATTGTGTATTATACATATTGCAAAAGAGGTTTTAAATATTGTGAATATTGAATTTTTTACCGATTCTTATTTACCAGGAGTTGGTGGGACTGAAAATGTTGTTGTAAATTTATGCAAAACCTTTAAAGAACAAAAACATAATGTTGCTGTTGCTTGTCCAAAATATAAAACCAAGGAAAAAGAGTTGGGCTTTTCTGTGTTTAGATGCAAAAGCCTTTTGGTTAAAAAACCACAAAGTTATTGTGCCTTTTCTTGTTTTGACAAGAATTTTAAAAAACAAATCAAAGATTTTAATCCAAGCATAATCCATGCACATTCTGTAAATGACATGCTTTCTCGTGCAATAAAGTTGGGAAAAGAACTTCATGTTCCTGTTGTTGCCACCATTCACACAAAATTCAAAGATTGTTGGCTAAAAGACTCAAAAAGTCATCTTATCACCGCTTGCATGCTGTCAAACATGAAAAAATTGCTCAAAAAAGTTGACATGATAACAACTGTTTCATATTTTATGAAAGAAGTTTTAAAAAGTTATGGAATCACAAAAAACATTGAAGTGGTAAGAAATGGATGTGCAAAAGAAAAATGCCAAAATCTTGAAATATTAAAACAACAATTCAAACAAAAATTTAAAATTGCCGATGACACAATGGTGTTTTTAAGTGTTGGACGGGTGGAGCGAGTTAAAAATTTGGAATTTACTTTAAATATGCTTTCCAAATTCAAAGAACACAATTCAAATTTTGTCTATTATGTTGCAGGCATGGGAAATGCAATTGATTATTACAAAAAATTAACAAAACAATTGTCTTTGGAAAACAATGTGAAATTTTTGGGATTTGTGATGGATGATGAGCTTGAATTGATTCTTGCCCGAAGTGATTTGCTTTTGTTCACAAACACTTTTGACACCGATGGTCTTGTTGTTGCCGAGAGTGCTTGCTATCAAACTCCAAGTGTGGTTTTGGCAAACTCAGGTTCTGCCGAGCGGGTTTTAGATGGCAAAACAGGTTTTGTTGTTGAAAACAATCAAGATTCATATCTTGCAAAAATGATTGGCATAACTTCAAACAAAAATCTTTTAAAAACTGTTTCCCAAAATGCTTTTAACACAATTCCAAACACGTGGCAAGAAGTGTCAAAAGACTATTTTGATTTATATCAAAAATTGTTAAATCAAAAAAAAGATTGTTCCTAAGAAAAATCAAACCAATTTGTTCTTTAACAATCTTTTTTTAATCATGTTTTGTTGTGGCGGTGTCATTTTCAAATTGACCACATTCTTTTTTAAGGAGTTTTAAAAATTCTTCACAACTTGTTGCAATGTGTTCGTTAAAACCATCAAAAACAACTCCACCTGCTTGCTTAACCAAGTATTCTCCGGGCAAGTAGTCCCAACAAGCCTCTCGTTTGTAAATAACGCCACAAAGTTTTCCGCTGGCAACCCATGCATAATTCACGCAAGACACTCCAGTTATTTTTATGTGATGATTGATGTCATAAAGCCTTGTGTAACTTGGTGGCTTGTTGTGTCCATCAATGGCAAACAAAGCATTTTTAAGCGGTCTTGTTTTCACTGAAATTGCTTTTTTGTTGCAAAAAGCACCAAACTTGTCTGCCCAGTAAAGTTCTTTTAGTTTTTGCAGAAAAATAACGCTTGAACAAGTTTGTCCATCTTTAACACAACAAACTTGAATTCCCCAAAGCGGAAGTTCATGAGCAAAATTTATTGTGCCATCAATGGGGTCAATAACAAAGCAATTTTCTGTAACAGTTTTTTTGGAATTAAATTCTTCGCTAACAATGTCAAAGTTTAGATAATGTTTTTTGATTTTGCCAATAACAAATTGTTCAATTTCAAAATCAAAGTTTGTAACAAGGTCGCCATTGTCATCTTTTGCTC
>CAVEAP010000128.1:0-2120 GCA_963613725.1 Mediterraneibacter torques | reverse complement strand
TTGCTATGTTGTTGTTATCGGTTTTATTGTGGGTCTTATTTGGGCGTTTGTGCCAAACCTTGTTTCAACTTTAACAACATTGATTGAAACAGGGGATTTGGAAACCACGCTGGCATCGTTAAAAGAAAACATAACAACCATAATTGTGAACATCACAGGGCTTGAAAAAAGTGTGATACAAGACGCACTCAGTGGATTTTTCACTGGACTTTCCGAAATGGTAACAGAATGGTGGGGGTGGTTACAAAAGAATATTACAAATGTTGCGGGAATTATTGGAAATGCACTTTTTGTTATTGGAATGTCACTTCTTCTTAGTTTTTTGATGTTAAAAGACAAAGACCGAATTGCAAAACTTGGAAGGCGTTTTACTTATGCTTACAAGCCAAAGCACAAAGCAGATGAAATTATTTTGACAACACACCGAACTCAAAAAGTGCTAGACCAATGGCTTGTTTGCAACCTTATCACAATGGGAATAATTTTTGTGTGTGGTTGGATTGGCTATGGCATAATTGGAGTTAAGTTTGCAGGAATCATGGCACTTTTGCTTGCAATACTTTCGGTTGTGCCATACATTGGTGGTTTTATTGCAATTGTTCCTGTGGCACTGATTACTTTGGTGTTTGGAACAACAACACAGTTTTTGGCGGCAGTGCTGTTTGGCATTTTGCTTTGGGCAATAGTTGTTACTTTCTTGCCACCAATCATCATGAGCAACAGGCTTCAAACTCGGGCACTTTTCTTGCTTCTTATCATGATTATTGCGGGTGCTCTTTTTGGGGTTTGGGGAATGATTTTGTCTGGACCAATTGCAGCAATGCTAAACATTTGGTTACAAGAAAGATTAAGAGTGCGTGAGACAATGCGAGAAAAAGAAGATTTGGCAAAAGAAACGAATTTTTCACCGGGAGATTTGTCTGATGTGTTGGATTTGCGAGAAGATGTTGACAGCACGCTTTTGGACACAATTGAAGATGAAAAAGAGCAGATATCCAAACGCTCAAAATCAAAAAAGAAAAAAGAAAAAGACAAAAATTAAAAAAAACTTGCAATTTTGCAAATTTTTTAGTTTGACAAACTTTTTTCGGTCAATGATTTAAGTTTTTTGTCAAAATTGAGAGTTGCTCTTTGATAGGTTCTTCTTCTCATATTAAAGGCATAACGCATAACTTTTTTTTGATTTTTAGTCCACAAAAAGCAAGGCTTTTATTGTTTTTTTATTGACACAATTTGAACGGTAAATTTTATGGCAGAGCCACGACTGGTTGGTTGAACAATTCCGTTTTTAAGGTCTTCCAAATGTTTTTTGTAGGCAATCAAGGCCTCAGCAAGTTGGTCTGGGCAACTTGTGCCATTTTTGCATTGAATTCCTTTGCAAATTTTGATAATTTCATCAATTGGTTTTCCGATAGAAAAACGAGAAATTGCTTGAAGACCTCCCGCACAACCTCCCAAAAATTTTAAATCAGTTAAAATCCCGTTTTCATCAACTTCAAACAAAATTTGTTTGGAGCAAGTGTTTCCCGACGTTCTGTATGACTCCATATTTTTTTATTCTCCTTTTGTTGTCCAATCAAGCAGATTAACATAAACAAATTCATAAAAATTTGGTGCTTTTGTTGGCCAAAGTTCAACCGCTTTGATTGCCTCGGCACGAGTTTGAAGGTTGATGTTAATTTCAAATGATGGCATATTTGATGTTGAATCAATAATCCTTAATTTAACCATGTAAGTGCCATCGGTGTTCTTTTTAAATTCTGCAACATATTCTTGCAATCTTTTAAAATACATACGATTGTTTTTACAAAAAGTTGAAATGTCTGCTCTTAAATCTTCTGGAATATCACTGTAAAAAGATGCAACACAATTTCGTCCCAAAGCCGTCAAAGAGTATCGTTTGTTTTCGCTTGTTTGGTCTGGTGAAAAAATGAAATCAGACTTTACAAGTTCTGGAAAAACCGCTCTCAGTTCCATGTAGTTAATCCATGAATTTCTTGATGTGCATATATCAAAAATAAATTGTTCGCTCAAAGGAATTTCAATTTGTTCAAGCATATAAAGAAGAATTAATTTTGTTTCAGTTTCATCTTTCGCAAAATTCTCTTTCAAAATTTTTT
>CAVEAP010000127.1:0-2168 GCA_963613725.1 Mediterraneibacter torques | reverse complement strand
CAAAACTATCTCGTGGAAGGTCACTTTGCAAAATTTGATTGTCAGATTGAAAAGCGGGTTTAAGTTTCCAAAGCCCTTTCAGTAAATTGCTTTTTCCCGCTTCGTTAACACCCGCAATTGCTGTTAAATCTTGACAATCAATCCAACCAGAATCCACAAAAGACCTGAAATTTTGCACTCTAAATGATTTTAATTTCATAACTTGTTTTCCTTTTACTAAAAATAAACACCAAAAAACAAAGCATTTTTTTATGCTTTTTTGCCTTTTGTTTTGCCTAATTCTCCCATTTTTAGTAAATCAGCCATCAATTTACAACTAATTTATAAATAAATTTTATCACAAAACTTGATTTTATGCAAGCATTCAAGAGTAAATAAAAAAATCAAGTTATGAACTTGATTCTGAAGTTTGCTGTTTTATGATTTTGTTTCTAAGTTGCCCACAAGCACCATCAATGTCTTCACCAATGGTGCGTCTTATGGTGGCAGAAACCCCAAGTTTTTGCAGTTCTTTTAAAAATTCTTCCGCTTTTTTTCTTGTGACTGACTTTAATGTCCTTTCCTCAACTTCGTTTAAAGGAATTAGGTTGACATGGCTTGGAAAACCTTTTACTAATTTTGAAAGGCTTAAAGCACATTCTTTTGAGTCGTTTACGCCAGAAATTAAGGCATATTCAAAAATAACACGCCTGCCTGTTGCTTTGAAATAGTCTTTGCTGGCATCAACAATTTGCTTAACCGAATATGTGTTCGCAATTGGCATGATTGTTTTTCGAATTTCATCGTTTGGGGCATGAAGTGATATGGTCAAAATTATTGGAAGCCCAAGATGTGAAAGTTCTTTGATTTTTGGCACAATTCCACAAGTTGAAAGTGAAATGTTTCGGGCTGAAATGTTAATTCCATCTTTGCTGGTTGCCAAAAGCAAAAATTTGCTTACATTTTCAAAATTGTCTAATGGCTCACCGCTTCCCATTAAAACAACATTTGTGATTTGCCGTTTTTTTGCCGTTCCACCAAGCATTTTGTTAACCACCAAAATTTGCCCCAAAATTTCACCCGAGGAAAGATTGCGGGCTTTTCCATTTAGTGTTGATGCACAAAATTTGCACCCCATTGCACAACCAACTTGCGTGGAAACACACAAAGTGTTGCCATAACTGTAACTCATCAAAACACCCTCAATAATGTTTCCGTCACAAAGTTTGTAGGCAAACTTTTGAGTGCCATCTTCCGATTTTTGAACTTGAACAATTTGAATTGGATTGTCAAAAAATTCTTTTTTCAAATTTTCTTTTAACTCTTTTGGAACATTTGTCATTTCATTTAATGTTTTGCCTAAATAAAGATTTTCAAAAATTTGTTTGGCTCTGTAAGGCTTTTCTCCCAACTTTAAAACAACTTCTGAAAGTTCTTGTAGTGATAAATCTTGCAATATTTTCATAAAAACCACCTTTGCTTATGGCATAGAGTATAACACAAATTTTTAAAAAAAGAAATATATTTTGACAAAATCACATACAAATAGTTAAAAAAGGTGGGTTTTATGGATAAATCAATTTTAAATCACAAAATTTTTTGCGACAACAGAAAGTTTTTGCAAATTTTGGGGGTTGAAAAAGTTGAAAGTAGCAACGAAAATCAAGTTGTGTGCAAAGTGATGGGCTTAACCTTGTTTGTGCAGGGCAAAAATATGCACATTTCAAAACTTGATGTGCCACAAGGAATTTTGGAAATTGATGGGCAAATCAATATGCTGAAATATATGGCTGAAAAAAAGAATTTTTGGAAAAGGATTTTTAGATAATGCTTTTTGAAACATCAAATCAATTTTTCTCGTTTTGCATACTTTTTTTTAGTGGAATTTTTTTGGGAATTGTGATAGGTCTAATTTCACTTTTAGGTAAAAAAAGCAAGGTTCTAAAATGGTTTTGTGATTTTTTTGCCACTCTTTTGTGTTGCATAACATTTTTTGTTTTAAATTTGTGGACCAACTTTGGCGAATTTAGAGTTTTTGCAGTAATATCTTTTGTTTTGGGCATTTTTATGGGCTGTTATTCAAAAAAAATTTTAAAATTTAAAAGAAACAAAAAAGAAGGCTGATACCTTCTTTTCGCTTCCCACTTCTATTTTTTTAATAGATTTCATTTGTAAATGTTATTTTGAAG
>CAVEAP010000126.1:0-2207 GCA_963613725.1 Mediterraneibacter torques | reverse complement strand
TTCACTTGAAGGTGCCTTGAAATTAAAAGAAATAACATACATTCATTGTGAAGCATTTGCGGGAGGAGAATTAAAACATGGCAGTTTGTCTTTAATTGACTCAAATTCAATTGTAATTGCCTTGCTTTCGCAAAAAAAACTTAAACAAAAAATGCTTTCTAATATTTATGAAATCAAGTCTCGTGGAGCAAAGGTTTTTTTAATTTCACAATTTGAAGATTTGAAAAATGAAGTTGATTTTTTTTGCTTGCTACCAAAAGGGAAAGATGTTTTAATGCCATTTTATATAGCAAAAACCTTGCAACAACTGGCTTTAATGTGTGCTAAGCAAAAAGGATTAAACCCAGACAAACCAAGAAATTTGGCAAAAAGTGTGACAGTTGAATAAAACAATCTAATTTTACGCATAGTTAGGAAAGAAAATTATAAAAATCAAACATCCAATTTTTGTAATAAAAATAAAAAATATGTCCAAAAAAGGGCATACTTTTTAGTAATTTAAAAAATAATTAAAGTGATTTTAATTTAAAAGTTGCACGAGGCATTTTTTCTGTTGTGTAATATCCATTTGGAGAATTTACAACATCTGGAATACGGTTTACAATTGTTGCACAGGTTAGTTCAACAGTTGCAGGGCGGTTGATTACAACAGTGGTGTCTGGTTCACCTTCAATGGTCCATTCGTTGCTGTCAAATTCATCAGGAGCATAAACTTTTCCAATGCACTCTGTGATAATTTCAATTCCTTCTTTTGTTTTTGTTGTAACAACAGCACTCATTCCAGTTGCATTACCCGCTTTAATTTGCATATTGAGTGTGGAGGAGTTCAGTGCTTTTTTATAAGTTTGAGGCACACATTTTTGTGTTTGTGATTTGATTGTAAGTCCAAGTTGGTTCGCAAGCCAGCCATTAACATTCCACATATAACTTGGAAGATATTTTCCGCTGTTAATAAGTTCTGTGCGTTTTTTCTCGGATATTCTGTCAATAGAAGCAACTTCTTTGTCAAATTGCGCCAAAGTCAAACCAGCACCATGTGCTTTTGCAAGGGCAATTCCATAATCTTCAACGTTATAACTTGTTTTTCCTCTAATGCGTTTAATGGACTGTGTTGCACCTGCAAGTGTGGTGATAAGGTTTCCCCAAAAAACATCTTGATAACCACTTCCGCAAATTGTGCATTTGTTTTTCTTTGCAAGTTTATCAAGTTTGTTTGAAAGTGTTGGGTTAGAGTTGTAAGCATAAAATGCCTCTTCACATGTGGTTATTGCATTGATTCCAAGTTTGGCACAAATCATCAAAATATCTTCAAGATCAGCAATCAAACTCATTGTTGTAATAATAACAATATCAGGTTTAATTTCTTTAAGACGATTTTCAACATTTTTTGCATCTTCAATTTTCACATTAATTTTTTTGCAACCAGCATATGTTCCTGCATCGGTTCCAAATTTTGATTCATCAATATCAAATGCTCCAACGATTTTGCTTCCTTTTTCAAGAACATATCTAATTGTGTATTTGGCCATTTTTCCACAGCCATATTGAACTACTTTGTATTGCATTTTTTAATCTCCTTTCTTTAATTGCTTAAATTTTAACAAAAATAAATTTTTAAGTCAAGCAAATTTAATTATATTTTATATTTTTTGTAATTTTTAAATTTTTTATGTATTTTTCAAAAAATCATTTGTTATTTTTTGCTAGTTGTTGTATAATATACTACTATAAGGCAAATTATTGCTTTTAAGGATTTAAGAAGGTGATTTAATGTATCAAAACAACGGTTTTACTCAAATGGTTCAATATGCACTTCAAAATGCAGGAGAACTTGCCACTCAAAGTGGACAAAATCAACTTGGAACCGAACATTTGTTGTTTGGCATTGTTTCTGTGGATGAGTGCTTGTCCTCCAGACTTCTTGAAAAATATGGAGTGAACCAACACACTTTTTTGCAAGTGTATGATGAAAAGTTTAAAAAAGCACAAAGTTTGAACGCAAAACAAATAGAACTTTCCCCAAAGGTAAAAGAGGTTTTGCGAAATGCCAAAAGCATTGCAAACACTTTGGGACATGATTTTATTGGAACAGAGCATGTTATGTTTTCACTTTTAAGCACAGACAACAGTGCAACAACACTTTTAAGTGAAGGTTTTAACATAAATTTGGTTAATCTTCGTGAAGATCTTTTGCAAGTTTTGAAGGA
>CAVEAP010000125.1:0-2242 GCA_963613725.1 Mediterraneibacter torques | reverse complement strand
GTTTGGTGGTGTTGTCGAAACAATTTCGGTGTTAAGTGGAATTTCGGACAAATTTGTGGTTAATGGAGCATAAACATAACCCTGAATTTTTTGCCCATCTTGATTTAGTTCTGCAAAAAACCAAACATCTCCCAAACCAGAAATTGCTTCGTAGCCTTGTGTTTTTCCAAAATATTTTAAAGTTTTTGTTTCTGAAACATAAGCCAAAGTTTGTCCGTCAGCACTTGGTGTTGTTTTTAGTGAAGCTGAACCTGCACTAAAAATGTTAAAACAAACATTTTCGGGAAAAGGCAATTTTGGGGTTTCATAAACTTTGGTTAAATCGGCTTTGCCCACATAACCAAAGACGCCGTCATATTCCACATAAAAAAAATCTTCGGCTTCACTCAAAATTTTTACGAAATATGAAGTTGGAAGTTCAAACAGCACACTTGTGGTTTGAACGTCTTTTTGCAAAAAAACTTGCTCGCCAGTTATTCTTGCAAAACAAACACTGTTTTCATTTGCAAAAGTGATGTTTGGTGAGCAAAAAGACAAAATTCCAAAAACAAGCAAACACAAGGAAAACATTTTTTTCATACAAGCCTCCACGCTTAATTTTATCAAACAATGATTGCTTTTAAACTTGCAATTGTTGTTTTTTAATGCCAAAAAATGCAAAAAAACTGAAAAAAAGGACAAAAAATGGAATATTTGGATATTTTGACTGCTTTGGACAGTGTTGAAAAAGCACTTGAAAAACACAAAAGCAAAAACAAACTTTTGTGTTATAACACAGGCGAAAAAGTTCATGAAAAGCAAATTTTGTTTCACAAATCAACAGCAAGAAATCGGTGGGTGTTTGGTGGAAACCGAAGTGGAAAAACCGAATGTGGTGCGGTGGAAACAATTTGGCTTGCAAGGGGAATTCACCCTTTCAAAAAGAACAAGTCATCGGTTGAGGGGTGGGTGGTGTCACTCAGCACACAAGTTCAGCGTGATGTTGCTCAAAAAAAAATTTTGGACTATCTTAACCCCGATTGGATTGTTGACATTGTGATGCTTGCAGGCAAAAAAGATTTTCCGCAAAATGGAGTTATTGACTACATTGTCGTTCAAAATGTTTTGGGTGGACTTTCCAGAATTGGCTTTAAAAGTTGCGACCAAGGTCGAGAAAAATTTCAGGGAACAAGTTTGGATTTTGTTTGGTTTGATGAAGAACCTCCCTATGAAATTTATCTTGAATGCAAAATGAGAGTGCTGGACAAAAAAGGTGAAGTTTTTGGAACTATGACACCTCTCAAAGGACTGTCTTGGGTTTATTCTCAAATTTATTTAAATCCAAAACAAGACAAGGAAATTTGGACAATCCAAATGGAATGGGCTGACAATCCATTTTTGGACCCAAATGAAATTGCTGAAATGTCTTGCAGTTTGAGTGAAGATGAATTGTCGAGCAGGCGTTATGGAAATTTTCAAAGTTTTGGAGGGCTTGTTTATCCCGAATTTTCGCCAAGCATTCATGTTGTCGAGCCTTTTGAAGTGCCGTTTGAGTGGTATGACATCATTTCAATTGACCCGGGCTTGCACAATCCGTTGTCTGCCCATTGGTATGCGGTGGATTTTGATGGCACTGTTTGGGTGATTGCAGAACACTTTTTTTCAGAAAAAACTGTTGAGTGGCACGCAAAACAAATCAGACAAAAGTGCAAAAGTCTTAATTGGCCAGTTCGCAGTGATGGAAAAATTGAAGCGTTAATCGACTCGGCGGCAAACCAAAAAACACTTGCAGGAAACAAAAGCGTAACTGAACTTTTTTGGGACAACGGCATTGCGGTGAATCCAAAAGTGAACAAAGATTTGTTTAGCGGAATTTCTCGGGTGAAAAGTTATCTTAAAAATGTTAATGGAGATGTGAAGCTGAAAATTTTTTCCACTTGCACAAATTTGATAAGAGAACTAAAAAATTATTGGTGGAGTGAGGGGGACAATCCCATCAAAAAAGATGACCACGCCCTAGATGAACTCCGCTACTACATCATGCAAAAACCAGAGGCAAGTGAAATTCATGAAATGGTTAGTGAGGTTCAAAAACACAAGGAAAAATTGATGAAAAAAATTAGAGTTGGCAGAAGGAGAAAACAACATGAAACTTGAAAAAGAAAAAATTGTTCAAGCACTTTTAAAAAAAGCACTGGGCTATGATGCTGAAGAAACAACCGAAGAATTTGTTGTTGATGAGCAGAGTGGCAGACTGAAAAAG
>CAVEAP010000124.1:0-2308 GCA_963613725.1 Mediterraneibacter torques | reverse complement strand
CCTGAATAATTTTTCTTGCTTTCTCATCAAATTCTTTAACTTCATCAACAAACACAAGTTTTTTGTCTTGAAATTTTTTTCTAATGTTTTCTTTTACGAGTTCTGGGTTTGTTCGTATTAAATTTATATCAATCATAAAAACTCCTGTTAAAACTTTAAAAGTTTCAAAATATCATTTTTGCTTAAAGCGGTTAAGAACAAATAAAGTCTTGGGCCTTTTTCTTTGCCAATCAAAAGGTTATAAACCACTTCAAAAAATCTTTTTTGTTTTGCCTTGTCTTGAACGCCATCAATTTTTGGAATTTCATACAAAAGTGTTTGCATTTCTTCGGTTGAAAGGTCCTTTTGCTCAATGGCTTGGGCAAGAGCGGTTATCCATCCTTTTTCTTCTTCGGTCAAACTTTCAAAATAATTTGTGTTTTTGCTTTCCAAAAGTCTAACAATTTGTTCAGGGCAATAAGTTTCAAGCCAGTGTTTGATTTTTGTAAAGCGTGGTTCAATTTGCTCTTTTGAAAAGTTTTGCCCAATTTTGTTGAAAAGTGCGGTCAAAAGGTCAAGGTCAAAGTTCACAATCGGAGCAAACGAAGCAATCAGCCCAGCATCAACAGGAACAAATTTGCTTTCATCAGTAGAAGACAATGCAAGTTCCATGATGCGTTTAACCATTTCATCGCAAGTGCCATCTTTGTAACTTGCATACATTCGGTCAAATTCGTGATAAGTTTTAAGCACATCGCCATCAAGGGCAATGTCAAAACTGCGTTCGGGCAAAAAGCGGGTGAACATCCAAAGCAAAACAGCAGGTTCATAAACTTTAAGCAGTGTTGAGGGGGACATGTCTGTTCCCGAACTTGAACTGATTTTTTTTGTTTGTCCCTTAAGGTTTATGAAGTCATACATACGATAAGATGGTGGCTGAATGCCATAAATTTGTTTTGCAATAACCGAGGACACCTGAAAACTCCCGCCTTGTGAAGAGTGGTCCCGTCCACCGGGTTCAAACAAAACGCCTTCTTCACGCCATCTCATTGGCCAGTCAACTTTCCAAACAAGTTTAATGCAAAAATCTTTTGTAACATCAATTTGTCCAACATATCCGCATTTGCAGGTATAGTCCAAAAGTTTGCAATCATCCGACACTTTTGTAACTTTGGTGCTGTCATGTCCACATTTTTGGCAATAAACTTCAACAGGAACATATTTTTCACGGTCTTCATCATTTGCTTCTTGTGTTTTAAAACTCATCATAATGTCATAAATTTCTTTGCGTTTTTCAAGAGCTTTCAAAATTCCGGGAACATAACGCCCAGATTTGTATTCTTTTGATTGAAAAATAAATTCTGTGTCAATTCCAATTTCTCCAAGAGCCTCCATAAGTGGCTTTTCAAAATGTTCTTCATAACTGTTTTCAGTTCCAAAAGGGTCAGGAATTTCACTGTATGGCATTCCAATATATTTTTCATCCAAAGGAATTCCAACCGCAATTTTTCTTAGTCGGTCAAAGGAATCCCAACTGTAAATAAATCTAACTTTTTTTCCTCTGTCCTTAAGTCCTTTTGCAACAAAAAATGCGGTTACAATTTCTCTAAAATTTCCAATATGCACAACGCCCGAAGGGCTAATTCCGCAAGCACAAGTAAAAACTTCGGTGTTTGGGTGCTTTTCAACAAGGTTTTGTGCAATTTCATCTGCCCAATGCATAATCATTTCTCCTTTAATGTGATATAGTTAGTATTTTACATTTTATTTTTGCAAAAGTCAAGACAATTTAAGGGGGTTGACCGCTTTTGTTTTGCAAAAGAAAAAATAGTCAAACGAATTATAGAACAAAAGTCCTAAAAAGTCAAGCGTTTTAAAAGTAAAAAATGTTTTTTTGCCTTTTTGTGACAACAACATCTAACTTCACCTTATAAAAACACCCCGAGAGAACCTCCACCCTCATGTCATACCGAAGCGACCGTAGGGAGTGGAGCGTATCTGGACACGCTAGTGTCCCGACAACCGCAAGCAAGGGAGAACCACCCATGTCCCAACATGGAACAGTCAAGGGCGTTCCGCCCTAGATACACTCGACTACGCAAAAACAAGTTTTGCTCCGCTTCGGTATGACAAGAGTTATTGCCCTCACTTTAACTAATTAGAAAGAACAACAAAGTTATTGTCATACCGACCGACCGTAGGGAGTGGAGCGTATCTGGACACTTGTGTCCTGACAACGAAAAGCCTGCCATCTAACTTTTTCCTTATAAAATAACCCCGAGAGAACCTCCACCCTCATGTCATACCGAAGCGACCGTAGGGAGTGGAG
>CAVEAP010000123.1:1820-2322 GCA_963613725.1 Mediterraneibacter torques | reverse complement strand
CATCAAAACAATGCACAACTCCACCGCAAAATCCATTTTGACCGATTTTTAACGCCTCAAAAAAATCATCAAAAGCATCACGAACATGAAAAATTGATGGTAAATTTGACCTTTTTGCAATTTCAAGTTGCATTAAAAAAACTTCACGCTGTTTTTGTTTGTCAAACGGCTGATAGTGATAATCAAAACCATATTCCCCTACCGCAACAATTTTTGGGTGGCTTAAATTGTTTTCCACAAATTTTTTTACGGAATCATTCCAATCTTCAAGTTCCAACGGATGAATTGAAAGTGCTCCAAAAACTTTGGGATATTTTTTTACAAACTCAAGAGTTGTTTCACAAGTTTTTTTGTCATAACTTGGGCATATCAAAAATTCAAAATTTTTTAAATCACAAACAATTTCATCAAGTTTTGTTTTAAGCAAATCATGATTTATGTGAGCATGGGTGTCTATCATAATTTTCTCCTTAGTCATATTATAAAACAAAATTCAAAAAAA
>CAVEAP010000123.1:0-1810 GCA_963613725.1 Mediterraneibacter torques | reverse complement strand
AATCGTTTTTTTGTAATAAACTTTTGTATGAGAAAAATTTGGTTTGTTTTGATTTTTTCAAGTTTGGTTTTGCTGTGCCTAAAAAATCCCGAAACCGTTGTTCCCACAATGATGAAAGCGGGGCAAAGTGCTTTGCAACTCAGCCTTAAACTTTGTGGAATCTATGCCATTTGGCTGGGATTTTTGGCAATTGTGGACAAAAGCAAATTAAGCGAAAAAATTGCAAGTTTAATGTCGCCAGCAATCGATTTTTTGTTTGGAAAAAATTTGGACAAAAACACAAAAACCCACCTTGCCATGTGCCTTTCCACAAACATTTTGGGGCTTGGGAATGCCAGCACGCCACTGGGTATAAAAGCAATGAATGAACTTGACAAACAAAACCAAACAAACATTGCCTCAACTGCCATGATTATGCTTTTTGTGTTAAGTTCCACAAGTCTGCAACTTTTGCCAACAACAATCGTGGGGCTTAGAGCATCACTTGGAAGCACATCTTCAAGCGACATTATTTTGCCCTCGCTTGTAACAACCATTCTTACAACACTACTTGGAATTGTGCTTGTGAAAATGATTTCAAAACTAAAAACGCAAAAAAAAGCATTAAAAAAACAAAAAAACTTGAAAAAAGTGTGCGAAAATGACAATTAGTGCTTTTTTTGTTCCACTTTTGCTGATTGGATTAATGATTTTTGGATTAAGAAAAAAGGTTAATTGCTATGCTTCATTTGTTGAAGGCTCAAAAGGTGCAATCAATTTGTGCTTTGACATTTTTCCTTTTTTGGTTGCAATTTTTTTGGCTGTGGAACTTTTCCGAGAATGTGGACTGGCTGAAATTTTGTCAAATTTTCTTGCCCCTGCCTTTGAATTTGTTGGAATTCCGCATGAACTTTCAGAACTTGTTTTGTTGCGTCCTTTTAGTGGAAGTGCAAGTTTGGCACTTTGTGAACAAATTTTTAGTCAATACGGCACAGACAGTTACATTTCAAGATGTGCTTCAACCATCATGGGGAGCAGTGAAACTGTTTTTTATGTTGCCACAATTTACTTTTCACAAACAAAAGCAAAAAAACTTTTGTATGCCATTCCAGTTGCTCTTTTTTGCACAGTTTTAGGTGCAATTTTTGCGTGTTTTGTTTGTAAAGTGATTTAAAAACAAAGTTTTAAAAAATTTAAAAAAAGAACCCTTGAAGTAATTTTTGGGTTCCTTTTTTAATTTAAAAAGTGTTTGCTTTTTGATTTTGTGAAAAATCTTTGTAAAAAACTTTTGCTTCACTCAAAATCTTTTCAACATTTTTGTTCAAAAGTTTTTCATCTTTAACATAATTTAAAATTTGCTTGTGAGGAATGTTTTTTAACATATAATTCCCCATTAAATAAGCATATTTGTAACTGCCACCATTTATGGCATTGTTTAAATCATCAACATTTTTAAGGGTTTCAAAATGAACAGATTTTTCAAACTCTGAAATCACCCACCCAAAAACTTCGGGATTGCCAAGGTTTGTTGCCAAAGCCTCCCAAAACCACGGATTTTGGGTGTTGTTTTCGCCATGTGCTTTTGCTTGACAAATGTGAACAAATTCATGACAAGCATCAATGGCAATTTCTTCATTGGTTATGTTTTTGTGCTCGTTTGACAAACTTGCAAGGCGAACTGGAAGAATGTTTATGTTGCTGTCATAGGTGTGAGCATTCATCCAATCACAATACTTTTCACCATTTTTTTCAAGAAAAGTAATTAAATGATTTTTAAAATCTTTTAAGTTGTCCCAAATTTTTATTTTAAAATTTTTTACTTCATTTAGTT
>CAVEAP010000122.1:0-2335 GCA_963613725.1 Mediterraneibacter torques | reverse complement strand
AACTTTTTTTTTGTCCTCTTTTTTCTTTTCGCCACCGCCCGATTTTTTCTTTCCACCGCCACCTTTCTTTGGTGCGCTGGCTTTTGGTGCAGGCTTTTTGCCACCAGTTTCAATTTTCACCGTTCCGCCCATAATTGGAGTTTGTTCGGGAAGTTTGGTTGGCATGTTTTCAAGGGCTTTGTATTTTTCGGATACTTTTATTTTTTGGCTGATTTCAATGGTGGCTTGAAGATATTTGTTGTTTAGCGGGGTTATCATCACGTCAAACACTGGCATTTGTGCCATGATTTGTGGGTTTGCCTCTAAAATTGAGGTCAAAAGTTCGTTGAGTGCTCTGAATTTGTTGCGGTCGTTTCCAATAAAATATTTTTCCAAAAGGGCTCGCTTTTTTGCAAACTCACTTAAAATAAGAGTGCCTTGAGGAATGCTGTCCAAAATTGAAAGTCTGGTGTTAAAGTAAAGTTCTTCAATTTCAACATAGGCATTTTTGCTGGCTTCACGCACTGCCAAAAGATAGGCAATTCGCTTGTCTATGTTTGGAGCATCTTCGCCCAACGCTCCACTGGAATTGTCGTCAATGTTTTTTACCACATGAAAAGCTTCAAAGCAAAGTTGCTGAAATTGGTCGCTTGGTTTTGCTGAAAATGTGGCAACGGGCGACAGCATTTTGTTGATGATGTAGCCGTTGACCTTTTCAATTCGTTCAATCAAAAAAAGTGTTGCCGATTCCTCGGTTTTTTCCTTGTTTGGTCCATTGAATTTAAGCAAAAATTCAAAAGTCAAATCTTTGTGAGGGGCTTTTAATTCAATGCCGTTTTCAGTTTTCACTCCCAAAAGTTTTTTAAGAAGAGTGAGTTCTTCCAAGATTTCTTGTGGAATTGAATAATGCCCTTTGTCATCAAAACTCCCCATAAGTTTGTTGGCAATAACTTCATATTTTCGGTTTGCTTTCAGCATGGTGGCTTCGGTCAAATTTTTGGCATAACCAGTTTCCGAGTCTTCACGCTCATAAAGTTGGTTTTCGGTTTCGTTGTTGTTTGGGCTTTTTGTTAAATTTTCGTTTGCTGTTTCGTTGTTATCCAAAGTTTGTTTGGTGTTTTGCTTTTCATTTGTCATGGTTGGGCTCTCCTTTTTCTCTTTTACACATATTTTAACACAATCACAAAAAAAGTGCAATAACTTTAAAATAAAAAAAGGTTTAACAAACCTTTTTTTAATCTTTGTGTGTTGTTTTTTCAATTTTAATTTCAACTTCACGAATTCTTTTGTTCACAACTTTTGTTAGTTTGAACACAAAGTGAATGTCTAGTTTGTGATATTTTCCGCCATCATCGGCCTTTTCAATGGTGGTGGTGTAGTTCAAAATTTGCCCTTGTTTTGGAATGCTTTCAGCCAAGGCAAACAAAAATGCTCCCAAAGATGAATATTGATTTTCTCTCACATCAAGTTTAAGTTTTTCAAACAAGTCATCAAGTTCGATTTCGGCATCAACCACAAAAGTGTTTTTGTCTAGTTTTTGGAAAAATATTTCATCAACAACTTCATCGTGTTCATCATAAATTTCTCCCAAAACTTCTTCAATGGCATCTTCCAAGGTGATAATTCCACTTGTTCCGCCATGTTCGTCAACAACAATTGCAATGTGTTTTTTTGCTCGTTGCATTTTTCTTACTAAATCATCAAGCTTCATGTTTTCGTTAACAAACATTGGTTGTGCCATCAGGCGAGTTAGGTCAAAATTTGGGTTTTGAACAAACTCTGAAAAAAAGTCTTTTTCAGACAAAATTCCAACAATGTGGTCCATGTCGCCATCAAAAACAGGAAGCCTTGAAAATTTTGTTTCCAAAAAAGTGTTTTTGATGCTGTCCTGACTGTCCTCCAAAGAAATTGCTGTTACATCAACACGGTGTGTCATGGCTGTTTTAACAATTTTTTGGTCCAAATCCAAAACTCCTTGAATAAGGTCGGCATCTTTGCGGTCAATAACACCTTCTTCTTCCATGGTGTCAATAATTGTTTCAAGTTCTTTTTCGGTAACCGCTGGGGCTTTTTTTCTTTTGTTTTTTCTCATCAAAAAATGTTGATATTTGTTGAACAAAAATGTTATTGGAAGCAAAATTTTGATAACCACAAACACCACGCCCGAAAAACCTAACGCAAACCTTTCGGCATTTTGTTTTGCCATGGTTTTTGGCGTGATTTCTCCAAAAATCAAAAGCACAATTGTCATTGCAACCGTGTTAAGAATGTTTGCCAAAGTTGGATCCAAAACAGTGTTTGCAAGCAAAAAAGCACAAATTGTTGTTGCTCCAATGTTCACCAGGTTGTTACCAAC
>CAVEAP010000121.1:1645-2342 GCA_963613725.1 Mediterraneibacter torques | reverse complement strand
CTTGCATTGGTAGAACAAAACAAGATGCAATGCCAGAGATATTACAAGTGTTGCACGAAGATACAAATTACAAAGGAGATAAACAATGAAATACATAAATTTGATATATAGAAATGCTTACAACGACATAGTTATTAAAGAAATAAATCATAGAGTTCTCCTAGTTAATTGTTTTAGTTACTCTTACGCATTTGTTCTATGACTTCGGGACAAACTTTACCTATTAGGCAACCTTCGTCCCAACAAGTAAAGTCATCAAATAGCAAGAGTTTTTTATCTTCTTGCCCTATTGTGCAAACAACATCTTCGTCCATAATATCCGATATGAAATATTGTGGCAAACCTTTTGAATACACAATCTTTTCGCCAGTCTTTTCAATATACTTCATAAGATATGCAAGGGCATTCCCTAATCTTCGTTCTTGTTCATCAATTTCTTTGAAATCACTGCGGCTAATACCAAAAAGAACCTAACCAAAATTTGTTAGATTCTTTTTCTTTTATTCCACTAGTTTCAAAAGTGTTAGCCCTAAGCAGAGTTTTTGTTAGAGATAATAATTTTTAATAAGATAATGTGTTTTTATTTTCGTATTCTAAAAATTTGAAATTTAAGCCGTTTTCAGCAAAAGGTTTACTTGTTTTTATTAGTTTAATATCGGAAGTTTTATCTAAATTTGGGGCAAATACTGTGGCAGAT
>CAVEAP010000121.1:0-1635 GCA_963613725.1 Mediterraneibacter torques | reverse complement strand
GTAAAAGTGCTGAACCATTCTTTAAAATCTCTTTCAATAAGTTTCTCCTTAATTTTCATCATAAGCTTTTTGCAATAATTCTTTTGCTAAATTCATTTCTTTTTCAGATTTCAATATTAATTGCAAATCTCCACAACCCCAGTGCCCAATTTCTCTGACATCTCTTAAACTTTCTGTTAGTGAAAAATTATCTGGATTTAACTTTACATTAAGTAAGATTTTAGTTTGATATATTTCAAGTGTGGCAAAATTCTTAATTTTTTTAAGTTCATTGGGGAACATTTCATCAAATGTATTTAGTGGTTGAGCAAAAAAATAAGGCAAATTATTGTGCCAACAATCAAAATGCCAAAAAAAATCACATAAGCAATCCAAACACGGTTAGATTTTTTGTAAGGACTGTTATCTTTAATTTCTTTCATAATATCTTGCTCAGAAACACCCAATTTTTTCTTCAAAGCAATGTTTTCATCAACCAATTCGTTGTAATTGTAAGAATTAACCAAAGTTTTTTTGTAACCCAGTTGTTTTTTGAGGCTGGAATTTTCTTCTCTTAATCTTTTTATTTCTTTTTCCATTTCAGCTTGGTCAATTTTGTCCATTGCTCTGTCAACAAGCATTGTTTCAAACAAGGGATCATAATCCATAACAATTCACCACCTTTTGTTTTTTATATTATATCACATTAAACATAAAATTGAAACAAAAACAGCACTTAAATTAGGTTTAATCAAAATTTTTTAAAAATTGTTGCAACAATTCAAGTTGATTATATCACAAAATTTTCAATTTGTGTTAAAATTTCACAAAATGCTAGACTTTTGTTTGCTTTCATGTTAAAATTTTAATATCAAGACATAAAAACAAAGTTTTGAAAATTTTGGTAAAATTAAAAAAATAAAGCAAAGTTGTTCAAAACAAAGAATGCTTTTTTCTTGAAAAACAAAAAAGGAGATTTGATTATGCTTAAAGTTTTTGGTTGGCAACATCTAACATATTTGGCAATTTTTGTGGTTGTTGGAATTTTGGCTTTGGTTCTTGCCAAAATTTATTTAAAAGACAAAAAAGGTCAAATGATTTTTATTAAAGTTTTGGCTGGTTTAACTTTGGTAGCAAACATTATTTGCCGAATTGGACTAGCGGTTCAGCATGGCGAAATAAAATTCTTTTTCCCCTACACAATTTGCTCGCTAACAAGTTTTGCTTTGCCGTTGGTTGTTCTTTTTGGAAAAGAAAAAATGGGTGTTTACCAGGCACTTTGGTATTTAGGTTTAGTGGGCGGTTTGGGAACAGTGCTTTATCCTGATTTTATTGGGCAAAACGAATCGTTCTTCTACATTAGCACAATCTCTGGATTTTTGCACCATTCTTTCATATTTTTGCTTTGTATTGCAATGGCGTTGTTTGGTTGGTTTCGCCCAGATCTCAAAAAAAGTTACTATTTCCCAATGATTTTCTCGGGCTACATCACCGCAGGAACTTTTGCTCAACACGTTCTTAACATTGATGGTTCAATGCTCATAACAAAATCAGTTTTAAAAGGCACACCAATCAACTGCTGGTTTATTTTGGTGGTTGGAACGGCTTGTGTTGTTTTGGTTGCTCTTGCTTATATGCTAATAAAAAAACTAATTC
>CAVEAP010000120.1:0-2391 GCA_963613725.1 Mediterraneibacter torques | reverse complement strand
GTGAAGTCGTAACAAGGTAGCCGTACCGGAAGGTGCGGCTGGATCACCTCCTTTTAAGGAGAGGTTAAGAGCCTCGACCTTTGTCGACGAAGTCAGAAAACCCCATATTTGAGTTAAATCGGTATGGGCTTCTGATGGGAAATTTTAAACCAGCCAAGGTTGGTTAAATTTATTTTGAATTACAAGACAAATTAACCTATTAAAAAAGTATATTCATTGAAAAAGTATATAAAAACAGACTTGTTAAAAGTCTGTTTTTTTGTTTTTTATTAACTTTTGGAAAATTTTTGCGAAAGTGCAAGAGTTGCTAAAAGAACTTACCTCAAAAAAATTATAATTTTAACCAAATTTTGCAAAAAAAAGAGCAATTTTGCTCTTTTTTATTGTCTAAAACAACTTTTTGTGTTATAATACACTGAAAAAGGAGCAAGGTATGACAAAAATTGAGATGTGTTTTGCTTATTTACAAAAACTTTTTCCCGAAGCGAAAACCGAACTTAATTTTTCCACCCCTTTTGAAACTTTGGTGGCAGTGATTTTGTCTGCTCAATGCACGGACAAGCGAGTGAATCAAGTTACAAGAGTGTTGTTTAAAAAATACAGCACCCCACAAGATTTTGCAAACTTGGAGCAAAAAGAACTTGAAAAAATGATTTTTAGTTTGGGTTTTTATCACAACAAAGCAAAAAATGTGATAAAAATGAGCAAACAAGTTGTTGAAGAGTTTGATGGAAATCTTCCAAAAACAGCAAAAGAACTTGAAAAACTTGCGGGTGTTGGCAAAAAAACTGCAAATGTTGTGGCTTCAATAATTTATGATGAAAAAGTGATGGGGGTTGACACTCATGTTTTCAGAGTGCTTAATCGCTTGGGGCTTGTGAATGAGAAAACGCCAAACAAAACGGCAGATGCTTTTATGAAAAAATATCCAAATTTTGTAAATCATGATGCGCACTATCGTTTGGTTTTGTTTGGAAGATATCATTGCACTGCAAAAAAACCCAAATGCAACATTTGTGAACTAAAATCAATTTGTAAATATTTCAAAAAACATGGGCAAAAGGAGGCTGAAAAATGTTTGTTGACAAAGTAAATATATTTGTAAAAGCGGGAGATGGTGGAAATGGTGCATCAACATTTCGCCGTGAAAAATATGTGCCAAATGGGGGACCAGATGGTGGAGATGGTGGAAAAGGTGGCGACATTATTCTAAAAACCAAAGAAAATTTGAACACTTTGGTGGATTTTCGTTTTCAAAAGCATTTCAGAGCAGAAAATGGTTCAAACGGAATGCCAAAAAATTGCACAGGAAAGCGTGGCGAAAATCTTGTTATTGAAGTTCCTCAGGGCACTGTGGTAAAGGACGCTGAAACTGGAAAAGTTGTTGTTGACATGTTTGAACTTAATCAAACTTTCACACTACTTCAAGGCGGTTTTGGGGGGAAGGGTAACTCGCATTTTCAGTCGTCAAGGCATCAAACTCCACATTTTAGTCAAACAGGGCAAAAAACAGAAGAATATGAAATCACTTTGGAACTCAAAACCATTGCCGATGTGGGGCTTGTGGGTTTTCCAAATGTGGGAAAGTCAACTCTTTTGTCGGTAATTACCGATGCAAAACCACGAATTGCAAACTATCATTTCACAACACTTTCGCCAAATTTGGGTGTGCTAAAACGATATGGTGAATCTTGTGTTTTGGCGGACATTCCGGGGCTTATTGAGGGGGCAAGTGAAGGCATTGGTTTGGGGCATGAATTTTTAAGACACATTGAACGAACCAGACTGATTTTGCACCTTGTGGACATTTCGGGAAGCGAGGACCGAGAGCCATTTGAAGATTTTAAAACCATTAACAACGAACTTAAAAATTACAGCAAAAAATTGGCGGAACTTCCTCAAATTGTTGTTCTTAACAAAAGTGATTTGTGTTTAGATGCAAAAAAATCAGTTGAAGATTTCAAAAATTCGCTTAAAAAAGACAAAAAATATGCAAAAAGTGATGTTTTTGTTATTTCGGCAACCAATCATCAAGGAATTGAAGACTTGATTGACAAAGTTTTTGAAAAGGTTGCAACGCTTCCAAAACCTGAAAAAATTGAAAGTGATGACTTTGAATTTGCACCTTATGACACCTATTCGCTTAACATTGAAAAACTTGATGAAGGCGTTTTTGAGGTTACGGGCGGACTTATTGATGAATTAAGTCGCAAAGTTGTTGTTTCTGACCCAGACAGTTTTGCCTATTTCCACAAACGACTTCGCAAAGATGGTGTTATTTCAAAACTTTTGAAAATGGGCATGAAAAATGGCGACACTGTTATCATAAATGATTTTGAATTTACTTATGAAGAGTAGGGGGGGTTCCCTATTCTTTTTTTATGACAATTG
>CAVEAP010000119.1:0-2406 GCA_963613725.1 Mediterraneibacter torques | reverse complement strand
AATATCAAATTCAACTAGATTGTTACAAAATAGCCATAGAAAATGCTTTAAAAATTAAAGTAAATTGCAAAATTTTATATTCTTTTTTCAAAGATTATGCGATTTTTGTTTGACAAATGCACAAAATAATATTATAATTAAATCAAATTAAGATAAAATTCTTAAAAAAACGGGAGAAAATTATGACAACAAATTTATTTGGTGGCGTTGTTGAAACGGTCTTCGACGCTTTAAAAAATCTTTTTAATGGTTTAAGTTATGATATTGTGTTTGCTGTCGCTGTTGGTCTTATGTTAGTTTGCGTTATTGTTGCTGGCATAAGAATTCACTTTTCTTTTGAAAAAGTGGCAGTTCACTCAATCAAAAAAATGAACAAATATCTTCTTGGGATTATCGGGATAAATGAGGATAATTTGCTGGCATTTCACAAAAACTTACAAAAAATGCCTCAAAAAATTAGAGAGCGTTGGCAACTTTACATTTTGGAACGTGAAGGACTTCCAAGCAGATATCTCACTGCCGAATATTGCATAAGGCGTCCGCTTAATGCAAGTGTGATGATGGGGGTTCAAAAGCAGGTTAAGTTTTCAGCAATTCTAATCTCGGTTGTTGCTTTTATTGTAGGTTTTCCTTTTGCTTTAAATGGAGGAACTGATGGTGACACAATGGCAAAAAACATTGTTCAATATTGTTTCACAACTCCACTTGTTGTAATTTTGATTGCAACAATTTGCAACATGATTATTGAAAAAAGTTTTGGTTCACTTAATGCAAAAATCTATGATGAATTTGAAAAATTTGTTCGTAGCCTCAACAAAGCGGTTGCAACAATGCCAGACAGCATTGATTATCAAGTTTTGTTCAGTCAAAAAGAAATTGAAGAGGGAATTCCTGTTCTTCGTGAATATCTTGAAAAACAAAAACTTGAAGAACAACAAATGCTTGAACAAAGCAAATATGCCGCTCTTGCTCACAGCCCATATGACTTCCAAGAACTTGGTGTTGATGGCGAACAACTTATCACCCGTGCTGTTGATGAAAGTGAAAGCTTTTTAATGAAAAAAATTGGGCTTCAAAATGAAATTCAAGACTACGAAAAGAAACTTGCACAATCTCAACAAAACATGGACGAAATTGAAAAAGAAGCAAACCGCAAACTTCAAACAATCAAAGAAAACATTGAGCGTCTTAACAAAGCAATTTCTGAAACAACAAACCGTGTTGAAATCAACTACAACAACCGTCAAATCAAAGATGAAATGGAAAAACGTGCTGCCGTTGAAAAAGACCTTAAGTCACTTCTTTCAAAAGAGCAGGTTGTTCTTAATGAATGCAGTGTTGAAATTCAAAAGCGAAAAGAGATGATTGAGCAAGACAAAGCCCAAGTCGAAGTTGCACTTAAATCTGAATACAACACTTTTGCTGTAAAAGTCTATGACACTTTAAGTGGCAAACTTGCCGAAGAAAACGAAGATGTCATAAAAGATTATCAAAATCAAATTCTCAATGCAAACCTTAAAGCAAAAAATCTTGCTCGTGAACTTGAGGAAAAAGATTCTGTTATTGCCGAAAAAGATTTGATTATTTCAAACCTTCAAGATGCTCAAAAATCTGCTTCAGCACCTGCTCAAGAAACAGTGCCACAAGCAGTTAATCAAGCCCCAGCACCAGAGCCTGTTCCTGAGGTTGTTTCAGCACCAGAACCAGCTCCTGCCGAAGAAAACCTTATTTCCGAGCAAAACACAGCCGAACAAGATCAAGTTTTCTATGATGAAAGCGGAAGTGCAATTGACTATTCACAATTTTTTGATGAAGATGGAAACTTTATTGGAGGTGATTTTGCTGTTGAAACTGATGTTGCACCTCAAGAAACAGAAACTCAACCAACCGATGAAACTTTTGTTGTAACCGAAACTCCTGAAGCAGAAGCCACAGCCGAAGCCCCTGAAAATGCAAAAACTTTGGAAAACATTCCAGCCGAGAATGAAATTCCAGAGCCACAATCTGAAAATGTCGAAACAACGCAAGAAGTTTTGCCTGAAAAAACAGCTCCTCAAGGTTTAGCACTTCCATTTGATGGAAGCATGCAAATGATTGGCTCAAATCCTAGTGAGGAAAAAACCGAAAAAACTCCTGCAAAAAAATCAACCAAAAAGACAGCAAAAACAACAAAGCCAAAAACCAAAAATCAAACTTCAAACAAAAATGACGAGGCAAAAGAGTTGGAAAAAGAGCCTGAAAAGAAAGAAGAACCAATCAAGCAAGAAGATTCAAAACAAACCCAAAAACCAAAAGCAAAAAGCACTGCTTCAAAGAAATCAGCAAAAGACAAAACACAAAAAAATGAGCCAGCAAAAAAACAAGCACTAAAAACCACAAGCAAAAAGAAAGCATCAACCATAAAAG
>CAVEAP010000118.1:0-2423 GCA_963613725.1 Mediterraneibacter torques | reverse complement strand
AAAAATGACATGTTTTTTACATAAAAAATTGATTGTTTTTGTGAAAATTAAAAATATGCACAAAATTCATTTTGAAAGTTAAAAAATTTGGGGTATGGTTAAAAATGTTTCAAAAAACAAAAAGGAGAATTTTTATTATGACATTAACATTGGTTTCACAAAATTTTGCACTTCGCAACAAGTTCAAGGAATTTTGCCTAAAAAACAAAATGGAGGACATTACTTTTGCAAGTTCAAAAAATGCTTTAACATATTTCGAAAAAAATATGGCAGATTATGTTTTTGTTGATTTTTTGCTGAGTTCGTTTGATGGGCTTGAACTTTTAAAAAATCTTGCCCCAATTTTAAAGGCGGTTTTTATTGTTCCCAAAAATTTTAAAACAATCATAAAAAAGGCAAAAGATTTTGGTGCTTTCAAAGTTGTTGACCACGATTTTTTGTTTGAGAGGGTGCTTTTTAATTTGCCACAAAAAGAGGATGAAAACCCCCAAACAGATTTGGAAGATTGCATTTCAAAACTTTGCATAGAAGTTGGAATCACGCCATATCTTTCGGGTTATAAATTTGTAAAAGAAGCCATACTTTTGATGGTGTCAAACCCAGAGCGTTACAAAAATGTAACAAGAACTTTGTATCCAAAAATTGCCGAAAAATTTGAATCTTCCGCAACCAGAGTGGAGCGTTCCATAAGGCACGCTTTGAATTCGGCAAATGCCATTGAAAAAATGGAAAAACTTAACAACTTTTTGGACATAAAAGCGATTGAAAAGGGCGAAAGAATCACAAATTCACAGTTTATTTTGACCGTTGCTGACAGGCTTTTGTATAAGTTTAATGTTCAAAATGGGATGTTGGCGTAAAATTGTTTTTAAAAAATACCAAAACAAATTATTTTTTAAGCTACTTATTGACTTTTTTTGTGTTTTGTGATATAATTAAATTAGCAGAAAAGCGAATTAAAAAAAGAATTAAGGAGTGTTAAAATGGCAAAAAACACAGAAAAAGAAATTCAATTTATGTTAAAGGACAAAAATTCAAGCCTTTTGGGTGGACAAAAGGAAAAAATTATTGAAAATTTCAGTTTGGGCGTTCAATCGTTAACCCCTGAAGGGTTTTTGCGTATGGCAGTTCTTGTGGGTGAATTGGTTGGAGATGCTGAAAAAAATCTTAATCCAGCATTTTTGGAGCCTTCTTTTGGAAAAATGGGAAGCGTTACTGTTGAAAAAGAAGATTATGGTTATGTGACAATGGATTTAACCAATTGGTATGTTAAAAATTTTGATGCTTACAAAAGTTGCTTAAAAAGTTTGTTTGGAGAAAAATACAAAATAAGAGAAATTGTGTTGCCACCTCAAACAACAAAAATTCCAGCAAATATGTGCAAAGGTCAAAAGTTTTTGGAAAAAGTTACTTTCAATGATGGATTGGAAGAAATTGGCGAAAATGCTTTTTGTGGATGCTCAAGTTTGTATTTTGATGGTGAAGCGGTGGTTTTGCCTGACAGTCTAAAAGTTATTGGAAAAAATGCTTTTGCCGACACAACATCATTGGAACAAGATTTGATTTTGGGCGAAAATGTTTGCCAAATTGGTGAAGGAGCGTTTGCTGGCTCAGGTGTTTATGGGGTTAGTTTTGCAAATACTAAAGTTGAAGTAATTCCAAAAAATTGTTTTAAAAATGCAAAAAATTTAACAGCAGTTTTGCTTGATGATTGCACCACAATCATTGGCGAAAGTGCTTTTGAGGGAGCAAACAGCCTTGAGGAAATTAACCTTTCAAAAGTTGAACAAATTGACTCTCACGCATTTTTCACGGGAACTGAAAGACTTCATTTGGAATCTTTAATAAAAGAATTTGATTTGTCAAGTTTGAAAATTGCTGGCTGTGACATTGTTAGCAGTGCGCCAAATTCGGTTTTTGTGCTTCCAGAAAATTTGGACAAAGAAATGGCGCAAAAAGCAAGAATTCCTTTGGTAATTACAGTATCAACGAAAAAAAGTTCAATTGAAAATTTGGCAAAAAAACGAAAAGAAATTAAAAACGTTGTTGAACCGCAAGAACGAAAATACTACACAAATTCAAATAATGATGTGGTTGACAGTTGTGATGCTAAAGTTTATGTTGGTGAAAGCAAAAGCACTGATGAAGGCTTTGTAATTAGCGAAATGGAATCAAGCGAACAAGAAAACACCAAACAAGAAAAATTAAGAATTGGTGACGGACGTAGTTTGTAACAAAAAAATGTGCATGATGCACATTTTTTTTGTTATTAAAAAAGACATAGGCTTGTTTTACAAAAAATGAATTAAAAATGTTTTTTGCTTTTGCAAAACAAACACACATTCATCTTAAAACGGCAATGTCTTTTTTGGCGTGAGTAAGGGGATTCGAACCTCCGACCTATCGCTTAGGAGGCGATTGCT
>CAVEAP010000117.1:0-2522 GCA_963613725.1 Mediterraneibacter torques | reverse complement strand
GAAAAATCATGTTTTTGCTTTTGGTTTTTGCAAGTGTTTTTTAATGATTTGTGAAAATTTTTGTTTTGTGCTATAATTGTAAAACGAGGTGAAAAACATGAACAGCAAAGCAACACAAATTGTGGAAATTTTAACACAGCAAAACAAAAAAATTTCGGTGATGGAATCTTGCACGGGCGGAGCGTTTGCAAATGAGCTTACGAATGTTCCAGGTTCAAGCAATGTTTTTGAGTTTGGGGCAGTAACTTATGCAAACTCTTTTAAAACAAAATTGGGCGTAAGCGAAAATGTGCTTAACAAATTTTCGGTTTACAGCCCTCAAACAGCAAAAGAAATGAGCCAAAAAATTGCAGAATTTTCAAATGCCGATTTTGGTGTTGGCATTACGGGAAAACTAAAAAAAGTTGATGCCAAAAATGGTTTTGGTGATGATGATGAAGTGTTTTTTTGCATTTTTTCAAAACAAAAAAATCAATTTTTTGAGGGCAGTTTAATTGTAACAAAAAATTTGCGAGAAGACAACAAAAATTTGGTTTTGGAAGCGGTTTTTTCAAAAATTTTGCAAATTTTGTGATTTGTTTTTGCTCGGTGCTAAAAAGGTTTTGATGTTGACTTTTTTGAGAGTTTGTGATATAATTTTCTTACTAAAAGGAGTGAAAAAAATGCAAAAAAAACAAGAATTTGAAACCGAGGAGCAAATTGTTGAGGACATCAAAAACAATTGCCAAGAAATCAAAAGACTTGCCAAACAAAATTGCAAGTTAGAAAAAGTTTTGGACTTTGTGGAAGGTGTTTTTGCTGGTGAGACTTTGGGTCTTGGACTTGTTGCTTTGGAAAAACTAACAGGAACATTAGAAAATCTTCCCGAATGCACCGAACTTTTTGTTGGAACAAGTGCGGGAGTCATGCTTGGTTATGCTCTTTTTCGCAAAAACAAAGAAAAGCACGAAAAACGCCGTGATGAATGCGTAAGCTTTGCTGACGAGCAACTTGAAATGTTAAAATAAAAAACATTTTAAAATTAAAATAAAACAAATTTTTGAATTATCCACAAAAGGGACAAATTTTATGGACAAACTTAATGAGAAAAAAAACGAACAAGTTGATGAAAAAAATCTGAGCCGTCAACAGTCAATTGAAAAATGCGAAGAAATTTTGAAGGAAATTGAAGATTTGCTTAACTGTGAGCCAGAAAAAAACGCCCAAAAATCTTTGAGTGAATCACAAAAACAAGCAATTAAAGCACTTCTTGAAAAAGAATTGGCTTCTTGCCAAAAATCAATTGAGGGAGAAACTCAAAAACAAAAAAGTCTTCAAAACGCAGTTAAAACAGCAACAAAAAGTTGCAAACATCACAAAGTTGCCGATTTTTTGAAAGGTGCTTTGGTTGGCGAGGTGTCGGGAATTGTGCTTGGCTCGGCAAAATCACTTTCTGAAACAAGCCTTGAAACTTGTGCGGTGGCAGGAGCTGTTTTTGGCGTTGTTTTGGGTTATGCAATTTATCTTAAAAACCGCAACGACCACAATCTTTTGCGGGATAGAGAAGTTGAGTTTGCCAACAAAAAACTTAAAACTTCAACACAAACAAAAATTGAATACACCACCTACAAACACAGGTGCCAACAAGAACTTGATTTGTTGTCGCAATAACACACACATTAAAAACAATAAAAAAGGAACTTTTAGGGCTATCCTAACAGCAAAAAAGTTCCTTTTTTTGTTATCCTAAAAATTTATTATTTTTTAACTTCAACCAGTTTTTCTTCACAAAAAATGCCAATGGCGGACAGCCCAAAAAAGATTGTTATTATCCAACCCATTGTTTTAAGTGTGCGGTTTGTTTTTGTGATGATGATTGTGTTTTCAGTTAGTTTTAAAGATTCATCTTTTTCAATGTAATGCACAATTTTTCCACTTGATTTTTCACGCACACAACTATTGTCTTGTGCCAGCAAAAATTCTTTTGCGGAATATTCTTTGTTTGAGTGCGAAAATGGTATCATAACAATTCCTGCAACGCACAAAGCAATGCATGCAATTTTTATGATTTTTAACCAATCAACTTTTCGGCTTTTTTGTGGGGAGTTTTTTTCCATGTCAATTTTTTCCATTATTTTATACAAACATTATACTATCAATTTTTGAGAATGTCAAGCATAAATTCTCAATTTTTGAGATACTATAATCATGATTGCTGAAAACATAAGAAATTTAAGAATTGAAAAAGGACTTTCACAAAAAGATTTGGCAAAAAAACTTGATGTGAGTTTTCAAACCATAAGCCATTGGGAATCTGGTTACACCGAACCGCCAATTGCTGTCATAAAAAAGTTAAAAGAAATTTTTTGTGTGAGTTATGAGGAACTTTTGGAATAATGCTTTGAAGTTCAATTTTTTTGTTGATTTAAAAAATTTTCAAAAAAAACAAAACTTGTGCGAGATTTGGTGCAGTTTTTTGTTGTTTTAACGATTAAAAAAACCAAAGTTTGAGAGCTAACCTAAAAACCTGAATCAAAATGTTG
>CAVEAP010000116.1:0-2524 GCA_963613725.1 Mediterraneibacter torques | reverse complement strand
TTGTTTGGATTTTGGCAAAAACAAAAATAATCAAATATGAGCATTTTAAGGAAACATGTTTGTTTGTTTTTAAGTTTTCCAAAAACAAACAAAAAGAACTTGATGATTTTGCCGAATATTCAAAAAAATTTGTGAATGATTTTTATGTTAAACAAATGCAAGATGATGATGTTGTTTGCTCTGATTCTCCCGAATTTTTGGTGGGAGCAATCATGAAAAAAATCAACCCAAAAGCCACGCTGGTTGGCTCGAAAATTTCTTTTGAAACTCTTAAGTTTGAAAAAGGCGCAAAAAGATGCTATGCCCAGCAAAAAGTTGTGGAACTTAAAAAGTTTTTTGGAACTGATGATTTGGCGTGCAAAAATGCATTTTCCGATTCACTTAGCGACATTTTGTTGTTTGAACTTGCCGTGGAAAAAGCCTTTTTGATAAAAAACGGCAAACTGGTTTTGTTTAAGGACAACAAAACAAATTCAAAAAAAGTTGATTAACAAAAAAGCAGTAAAAACACTGCTCTTTTTGTTTTGTGTCCCTAAAACATAATCTAAAGTTGATGAAATGGAGAGTTGTTTTACATTGTTGTTGATTTGTTGAATTCACTAAGCAAGTAGGTTTGCCCATTTTGGGTTATGCTTAGCAATTGAATTTCAAAACCATAATCATTAGTCCCTGCAGTGTTTGTCCAATATGCGTGCATTTTAAGTTTATCACCTTTTTTAAGAGATAAATCAAAAGTGCTTGTGTAAATTCCACCATCTGCTTTACCTTCAATCTTGACACCATTTTTGCTAAGAGATAAAGCGGAACAGAAATCAATGTCAACTCTCACATTTAAAGTTATATCAACATTTTTTGCAACAGTAAAATTCCAGTATGTCCCAGCCTCATTGATATTGTCATTTTCAAAATCGTAAGCCACAAAATTGCTATCGTATTGTGAAAACCAATATTTAGTGCTAGAAGGTGATTCTGCACCACAACCAGCGAAAGACATGGTAATCATAAGTAAGAACAAAAAACAAGCCGAAGAACGTATTTTCATAATATCCCCCCTTTATTTTTAAGTAAAACCAGTATATCATAATTTTTTTTTGTTGTAAATCATTTTTAGAACTTTTATAATAAAACCATGTGGTTTTGTGTTGTTTGCTTTGCTTATACAAAGCTATTAAAAAAACTTCACAATATTTTGTGACTTCACAGTTTGAATTATCATCAGTTTTGCATAAAAACACACTCAATTTGTTTGTTACTTAACGCTATCTTTTCCAAATTGTCTTTCTATTATTGAAAAAGCATATTTTGTCATATTTTCATTTTTTGATGATGTTCCACATAAATCTTTAATAAAAATTGGCTTGATGTTATTATCAAACAAATTAAATCCGATTGCCAAAATACAAGCATCAATATCTGTTCCACAAATTTCAATTTCATTTATATTTAGACTTCTAAACAAATCAATATCATTTTGAGAAATACCATAACAATTTTTTGTTAAAATTTTTGATTGTCTTGGAACGTTGACGATGAATTTTTGTTCGTCAGTTTTAATCATACCATTCCAATTTAAAATTTTAATATAAGGGCTTTCATTGTTGTTGATACATTGCGTGAAAAAAATATTATCAAATTTATTAGATGCTAAATATGTGTTTATTTTATCAACTAAATGTTTGTTGTTGTCATTTATAAAACCTTTTTGCATATCCACAATAATTATATTTTTCATTATTTATCTCCAATTTTGATGTTTAATCCAAAGTGTTCATTTGTAAAAAATCCGAACTCACTTTTGTAGCGGTTCGGATTAGCCCTGTATGGTGCTGGAAGTGGGACTCGAACCCACATGAAGTTGCCCTCGCAAGATTTTGAGTCTTGTGCGTCTACCAATTTCGCCATTCCAGCATAGGAAATTTGTGTTGCATAAAAAAATATTTTTTCAAAAACACGATTTAAATTATAACATATTTTTTTTTAATTTGCAACTATTTTTTATTATTTTTAAAATAATTTCAAAAACACCAACCGTTCTTTATTTTTATTATTTTTAATTTTTTAAAGAACCTGCCAAAAATTATTTGGCAATTTTTGAGGATATTTTTAAAAAAAATATTTATTTTCACAAAAAAACGCAAAATTTTAAGCAATTTTTGCCAAAAGTTTTTGAATACTAGCTTGTGCATTTGGTTTTTGTCCTTTACATTTTTTGTTTAATATGTTATAATATAATCAAACAAGAACATAAAATATGTTGGTTTTTGTTGTTTTAAGGAGAAATTTATGGCCCCCATTATGCTTGGAGTGTTATCTTGGCAAACTAATGTTGCGTTAAGTGCCGTTATTGTTGTTTTAATTGTGTTTTCTGCGTTTTTTAGTAGTAGTGAAACCGCCTATACTTCGGTTAGCCCTGTTAGAATGAAATATTATGCCGAACAAAACAAAAAAGGTGCCCGAAAAGCCCTTTGGATTTGTGAGCATTTTGATTTAACTCTTTCAACCATGCTTGTTGGTAACAACTTGG
>CAVEAP010000115.1:0-2530 GCA_963613725.1 Mediterraneibacter torques | reverse complement strand
ATATTAAGGGGAGTAAAAAACGCTTTTATGGGCGTGGCAACATTCGTCAAGACAAAGGTTTGAGGCCTTTCGGATTTGCCTTAAATTTTGAGACTTTGATGCAAGACATTTTGTGTTTTTTGTTGACAAGTCTTTTTTGTTAGGTTTTTGTTCAATTAACAACGCATAAAAGGGGTGGAAAAATGAAGGTAAAAGGAATTATTAGCACTATTTTCTTTGGGTTGATGGCGATGATTGCGTTTACGTCAATATTTTTCTTTGTTTTTTTAATTGTGAATTGGATAGTGTGTGGCGATAATGGAATTTTGGATGTTGGCACGGGTGCTGCCATTTCTTTGTCAGTGTTTGTTGTTAGTGTTTTGATTTGCCGATTTGGAGAAAAACATTGCAATAAAGATGATGATGATGAAATATTCAAAGACAGCGGTGGAAGCAAATTTGATTTGTAATTTTGTGAAAATTTGATTGTGAGGTGAAAATGGACCTTCTTGAACTTGTTGGTGTTTTTGTTTTGGCAATTGGAGTTCCTTTTGTGTCCATGATAATTTTTATGTGGGCAATGGGAACATTCAGTTCAAAGAGTGAACCCAAAAAGGAAGACAAAATTGAAGACAAGAACGAAAACAAAATTGAAAATATGAATGCAGATAAAATTGAAAATATGAATGAAAATGAAATTGAAGATAAAATTGAAAATGAAAAAAGATAAATCTATCAAATTTTCAGCAATTAAAAAAATTTACACAAACAGCAAAATGACATTAAAAAAGCCTAAACCGATGTTTCGATTTAGGCTTTTTTTGGTGACCCACGCGCGGATCGAACGCGCGACAACTTGATTAAAAGTCAAGTGCTCTACCGACTGAGCTAGTGGGTCATAAAAGATGTGAGTTTTTTGGTCAACCAAAACTGCATGGCAATTTGTTTCCCTCTTTCTTAATTTGGACAAAGTCAAGACTTTGCCTCTTGCATAAAACCTGAGTTTTAAGACTTCGTTTTGCTTGGTCCAATGGCAGGGGTGGCTGGAACTCCCACCAACGCATGCAAGGAATTTTTTGCTAACGCCAAAAAATGCAAATTATTCAATCGGTCAACCAAAACTGCGATGCATTTTGTTTCCCTCTTTCTTAATTTGGACAAAGTCAAGACTTTGCCTCTTGCATAAAACCTGAGTTTTAAGACTTCGTTTTGCTTGGTCCAATGGCAGGGGTGGCTGGAACTCCCACCAACGCATGCAAGGAATTTTTTGCTAACGCCAAAAAATGCAAATTATTCAATCGGTCAACCAAAACTGCGATGCATTTTGTTTCCCTCTTTCTTAATTTGGACAAAGTCAAGACTTTGCCTCTTGCATAAAACCTGAGTTTTAAGACTTCGTTTTGCTTGGTCCAATGGCAGGGGTGGCTGGATTTGAACCAACGCATGCAAGAGTCAAAGTCTTGTGCCTTACCGCTTGGCTACACCCCTAAACAAAGGTTTAGTTTTAAGACTTCACCTTTTCGGTCCGTTGACACCTTCAAAGTGCCTTGGCAGGGGCGGAAGGATTTGAACCCTCGAATGCTTGAGTCAGAGTCAAGTGCCTTACCGCTTGGCGACACCCCCTTAATTTTCAGCTTTGCCCCTGAATTTAATGGGGTGAATGGTGGGACTCGAACCCACGACCTCCAGGGCCACAACCTGGCGCTCTACCAACTAAGCTACACCCACCATATTGGGATAGTTCCCATTTAACTGGCACGCCTGGAGGGACTCGAACCCCCGACCTACGCCTTAGAAGGGCGTTGCTCTATCCAGTTGAGCTACAGGCGCATAAGTTTGAGAAAATTCTCAATTTTCTGAGCCTTATAAACTCTTTTGTAAACAGTTTATGTAATATCATAACATAAAAACAAGTTAAAGTCAACATTTTTTCTAAAAAAAATTAAATTTTTTTTGATTTTTGTGGGTGTAAAAAAACAAAATGTTTGCCAAAGGGGGTTGGTTTGGGTGGCTTCAAAAAACAAAAAGTCCCAAACGGACTTTTTTGTGGAGCGAGAGAGGGGAATCGGACCCCCGTGACCAGCTTGGAAGGCTGGGGCTCTACCATTGAGCTACTCTCGCACGAGTTACGATGTATATGATAACATATATTTTTCAAAAAATCAAGTTTTTTAATCAAAAAATTTAAAAATTTTTGTGAAAATTTAAAAAATGATTGCAAACAGCTTAAAATTGTGCTAAAATTGTTTTAACAAAAAGGAGAAAACAAATGAAATTTTTTGACGACTTTAAAAAATTTATTATGCGTGGAAATGTTGTTGACATGGCAATAGGTGTTATTATTGCTGGTGCGTTTACGGCAATTGTAACAGCACTTGCAAACAAAATTATCATGCCACTTGTAAACTGGATTTTGCTTGCCATAACAGGAAGCAATGGGCTTGATTCAATTTACACCTATCTTCACAAAGCGTTCATCACAAATGCCGATGGAAAGCAAACCATTGACCTTGCCAACTCAATTTATATTGATTGGGGAGCATTTATTACC
>CAVEAP010000114.1:2134-2651 GCA_963613725.1 Mediterraneibacter torques | reverse complement strand
GATTTTGTTATTGAAAAAAACAAAGTTTGGTTTGTTGAAGTCAACCCAAGATTTCAAATTTCGTCGGAAGGACTGGACAAACACCTTCAAAAACAGGGGTTTCCATCACTTTTCAAACTGAATTTTATGAGTTTTTATGAACTAGAAAAATTTGAAAAAATTGCAAAACAAATTTCACATTAAAAAACTCAAAAATGGGCATTGTTGCTCTTTTTTGTTACCATTTTGATGTTGACTTTTTTGTCATTTTGTGGTATAATAACACCAAAAGATACAGTAAAAGGATGAAATAATATGAACGAACTTACAAATGTGAGTGATGTTAAATTTTCTTTGAAAAAACGAAAAGGAACATATACTGGTCAAGCTTTAAATGGTGTTCTTTCAGCAACCCCAGAAGGGTTTGGAAAAGCCGTTTTGAAAGATGGAACAATTCTTGATGGACGTTTTAAAGACGGAAATTTTGTTAGTGGAAAAGCAATTTCACCACAAGGAGATGTGTTTGAGGGCGAATTTG
>CAVEAP010000114.1:0-2124 GCA_963613725.1 Mediterraneibacter torques | reverse complement strand
GGTGAATGCACAAACAAACAATCTTGATTTAACCGAATTTAGAATAACTCAAAAGTTTGGAGATGTGTTTGAAGGAAAAATTAACCCAAACGATGAAACAAAAGCATCTTTTGTTGGAACACAAACTTTGGTAGATGGAAGCAAGTTTGTTGGAACTTTTTCAAAACATAAAGCAACAAAATATGGTCCAGATTTTGAGAAAAAATTTGTTGAATCAAAATTTTTTGAAGTTGTTAAACCCGTTTTTGAACTAATTGAGGGAACAGCCACATTAAATCTTTCAACGATTTGTAAAGAACAACAAGCAACTCTTGTTGGAACCGCTGAAAACGGAAAAATCAATGGCGAACTTAGCATTATTTTTAATGGTAATTTTGCCCAAAAAATGACTGGCACCTTTGACTTTTCTCGTATGAAACGAGAGAATGAAGCAACCAAACACAAAATTAGTGATGATTTTGGAAACTTTTTTAGTTTGACTTGGCCAAAAACACCTTATGTTTATTGTCTTGAACTAAATCAAAAGGGAAAAATTTATTTTACCAATGGAGAAGAAACTTTTGATTTGGAAAAAATAATTGAAGATAAACAAATTTTTTATGATGGAACTTCTAAATCACAAGATCAAAATTTTGATGGAACATTTTTTGACAACCTTGTCATGAAAGAAGGCAATTTTTCTGCACAATTTCACAACCACAAACTTGTTGGAACACTTAAAATTTTGTACAAAAATAATTATGAACTTTTGGGTGAACGAACATTTGAAAATGGCGAGTTTGAAAAAGGAAATTTTAGTGTAGAATTTCGGCAATTTAAATCATATATACCCAAACAAAGGATACTTGGTTGTAGGTTTGAACGCGGAACTTTGAAAAAAATTGTTAAAGACAAAAATGGAACAAACCTTGTGTTTGAAGGAAGAACTCGTAACTTCATCAGCGAAGAAGATTACAAAAAATTTGATATTACCGCAAAACCTTCGTTATTTGAAGAAAAAAATTGCAAAATGGCATTTTTAGGAACAATTGTTGGAACAAAAAATGGCGAAATTGTTTTGTTGAAATCAGGGCTTTTTGACAAAGACCTAACACTTTTGGAAGGACACATTGAAGACCACACACAAGCAAACGGACAAAAGATTTGGGTTAATGGCGATTTGAAGTTCAACAAAAACAACGAAGCAAGATTTTTTGGCAGAGCGGTTTATCCAAACACCGAAGATTTTTTTGAAGGTGAATTTTTGCCTGATTATACATTTTTGGCTGGACAAATGAAAACAACTCTTGAAAATAATGCCATTTTTGAAGGTAAAACTCAAGATTTAAGAACATTTTTTGGCATAGTTGAACGCAAAAATGACTTTTGGCAAAAAGGTGAATTTCGCTTTATGCAAGATGGAATTCTTGATTTTGTTAAAGGAACAACTTTGGTTTATTTTGATCGTCCAGACAACGCAAAATGTTTGGCTCAATATAATCAAAATGGATTTAAAACTTTCGGTGATAAGACATATTTGTGTAGAATTTTAAGTGATAACAAAAGAGAGTCTGTTGATGTGTTTGCAACAAACTCCATTACCGATGCTATGACTGAATTTGATAAAAAAATTTTGGGAGAGAGTTTGATTGAAGAACAAAATAAAATTAAAAGAAACAAACAAAACCTCTCTAACGATTCCCTTAATTTTTGATTAAAAGGACAAAAATATTATGAAAGCAATTTTATGCACAAATGGTGCAATTGATGAAGTTGACACATGGTTTGAGTTTGAAGAATGCAAACAATTTGTGTTTCAAACCATTCCACAAAACAGCACTATTGTTGTTGATGACAAACTTTTTGAAAATTTAAACAAACTTGGACTTACAGAAAATTTTAATGTTATTGTGTTTGATAGTAAAAAGAATTTTAAGAATGTTAGAAATTGCAAAACTTTTAGAAGCCTTGGGAAACAACTTTTTGATTGCGAAAAAAAGAACGGTAAAGTTTTTTTGCTGTCTGGCAGTCGTGTTTTTGAAAAACTTTTACCTTATTGTGGCACCATGACAATTGCAAACTTTAATTTAAATCAAAAAAAGTTCCCTTTAAGAAGCTCTTTAGATTGCGGAATTTGGTTTGAAT
>CAVEAP010000113.1:0-2697 GCA_963613725.1 Mediterraneibacter torques | reverse complement strand
GGCTTAACCACATTAAATAACAAAACCAACAAGGGAATTTTAAATTTGTTAAAGTCCCAATGAAAGAAGACCAAGCGTCTTCTTTTTTGTTAAATTTGCAAAATTTTAGTGCAACCACTTAACAAATCAAAAATTTTTTGGTATAATAAAAAAGAAAAGGAAAAGCAAATTTATGGAAGATTTATTTTCACAACAAAACAAGCAAAATTTGCCGTTATCAGAAAAGATGAGGGCAAACACTTTGGAAGAATTTGTGGGGCAAAGGCATTTGGTTTATCCAAACAGTTTGCTTGAGCGTGCAATAAAAACCAACATGCTTGGAAGTTGCATTTTTTGGGGACCACCGGGGTGCGGAAAAACAACCCTTGCAAACATTATTTCAAAAATGGCAAACACAAATTGCATAAAACTTAATGCAGTTTCAAGTGGTGTTGCAGATGCCAAAAAGGTGATAGACCAAGCCCGAGAAGATTTTAGGCTTTTTGGAAAAAAAACTTATCTTTTGCTAGATGAGTGCCACAGGTGGAACAAAGCACAAAGCGACAGCGTTTTGAGTGCTATAGAAGAAGGTTTTGTGATTTTTATTGGCTCTACAACTGAAAATCCATTTGTAAATATGACAAGAGCAATTGTTTCTCGTTGCAGAATTTTTGAATTTAAACCATTGCCAGACAGTGACATCACAAAAGCACTAAAAAATGCAATTAACAGCAAAGAAAAGGGTTATGGCAATTTAAACATCAGCATTTCCGAAGAAGCTCTAAATCATTATGCTTGGGCAAGTTCTGGCGATTTAAGAACAGCTTATAATGCTTTAGAACTTGCAGTTAGAACAACCCCCTTAAACAAAGATGGACAAATTGTAATTGACAAAACAGTGGCAGAACAATCAATTCAAAAAAAATCAATGAGCATTGACGAAAACATTTATTATGATATGTTAAGTGCTTTTTGCAAAAGCCTTAGGGGAAGTGATGCTGAAGCAGGGCTTTATTGGGCACAAAGACTTTTGGAAGCAGGCTGTGATCCCCTTTTGATAACAAGGCGAATGATGGCTCATGCAAGCGAAGATGTTGGAATGGCAGACAGCAATGCTTTGCTTATGGCAGTTTGTGCGCACACTGCACTAAAAAACATGGGTATGCCCGAGGGTAATTTACCCCTTTGCCACGCAATAATTTACATTTGTGAAGCACCAAAATCAAACAGTGTTTTAAAAGCAATGAACATGGCACAAAATGATGTTCGTGACATAAGAGATGACAATGTTCCAAATCACCTCAAAAATCATCCAACACAAGACAAAAAAATGCCTTACAAATATCCACATGATTTTGGAGGTTACATAAAGCAACAATATCTTCCGGACAAGTTAAAAGACAAAATTTATTATGAGCCCAGTCAAAATGGACGAGAAAAAGGTTTAGTTCGTAAAAAAGTTAAATGATTTTGTTTGACAAAGTCAGAACTTTTTGTTATACTATCAAAGATTTTACGGAAGGAGGAAATTTTTATGATAAAATTAGAACAACAATCTGGTCTTGAGGGAACAAAAACACTTCAAAACCTTCGTGATGCTTTTGCAGGAGAATGTCAAGCACGCACAAAATATGATTACTTTGCAAGCGTTGCAAAAAAAGAGGGATATGAGCAAATAAGCCGTATTTTCCAAGAAACAGCAGGAAATGAAAAAGAACACGCAAAAATTTGGTTCAAACTTTTTAATGGAATGCCAAAAACCACAGTAGAATGCCTAAAAGATGCTGCTTCAGGAGAAAACTATGAGTGGACAACTATGTATGAAGAATTTGCAAAAACAGCAATGGAGGAGGGATTTCCAGAAATTTCCGCTTTGTTCCGCTTGGTTGCAAAAATTGAAAAAGAGCATGAACAACGCTTCAAAGACCTTTTAACAAACATTGAAAATGGAGAAGTGTTTCTAAGAGTTTCAGAAACTGAATGGATTTGTCTTAACTGTGGGGCAAGAATTGTTTCAAAAGAAGCACCAACAATTTGTCCAGTTTGTCAACATCCACAAGGTTATTTTGCTTTAAGCAAAAAAGATTACTAAAAATTTCAGCCCATAGGGGCTGTTTTTTGTTTAATTTTTTTTAGTTTGCACAAACTACTTTTCAAAAGGAGCGTGTTATGTGGGAATTTTGTATTGTGGCAAACAGGGAAAATTGTCATCTTCTTGAAATGTTAAGTAAAGAGTTAATGGGTGATTTAAAGGCATTTCATGGAGTTCAAACACTTGCAAACACACCAAAATGCTCAACGCTTGTCATGGCTTGCAAAAAGCAAAATTTGCCACAATTTTTAGCAAAACTAAAAGTTATTTTAACAAATGTAATTTGCAAACAAATGAAGTTTGATTATCTAAAATCTTACATGAATTTTAACAAACTAAATGATGTTTTCATAACGGTTTTTACATATTTTGATTTGGCTTTAGAACAATCGCTTGTCCAAGAAAATCTTATTTTTCCAAAAATGCTAAAGTTGGAAAGTTTTGTGGAATTTAGATTAAGTTTTTTGAAGAAAAAATGGAAAGAACTTTGCCATTTAACTTTGTCTAGTGAAAAAATTCTTGAAAATGAAACAAATTGCAGGGAACTTTTAAAGTTTTTGCTTTTAAATTTGGACATAAAAACTCAAATTTTGGTGCTTAACTTCAAAACTGGAAAAGCATATATT
>CAVEAP010000112.1:0-2706 GCA_963613725.1 Mediterraneibacter torques | reverse complement strand
GTTTTGTGGTTTTGGTTTTTCCACAATTTTCAAAATTTTATGTCCCAAAAATGTTTTTTGAGTTTTAACCATTCCATAGTTTTCGCTGTCCAAAATGTTGATTTTTTTAAGTGGTAAAATGCTGGTTTTTGTTTTTTGAAAACCATTTAAAAGAGTTTTTGCAAAACTTTGATGCAACAAAAGTTCATCGGGATAAATTAACAAAAATGGTTGATTTTTCACAAAATTTTTTGCTCTCAAAAGGGCATAGCCTGTTCCATAAGGGTGTATTTGGCGTAAAAAATAGATGTTAAGATTTTTAAAATTGTCTAAAAAAATGTCATTTTTTAGTTCGGTGTTAAGGTCAAAATAATTTTCCAAACACTCTTTGCCTCTACCAATAACAATCAAAATTTCAGTTATACCATTTTGTTTAAGATCTTCAATCACCCATTCAATTGCGGGTTTGTTGAAAACTGGCATCATTTCTTTTGGAATTGTTTTTGAAATTGGCAAAAGCCTTGTTCCAAGCCCTCCGCACAAAATTACTGCTTTTTTTATCATATAAGATTTTATGAAAAAATTTTAAATTTTGTAACAAAACACCAATTTTTTTATTATTTTTTTTTACATAAACACACAAAAGTTAAATTTTTCCGACTTTTTACTTGCTAAAAACAAAAAAATATAATATACTTATAATAGAATAAGACAAAAGGAGTTTTTTATGAGAAGAAGTATCACTTCGCTTGTTTGTGGGCTTATTGGAAGTTTGATTTGTTTGGGCTTAAGTTTTTTCTTTCTTGTTATTGGAAGTTTTATTTTTGGGCTAAGCAACGGAAGCGGGGGAGCGCTTTTTCAGGTTTTAATTTGGATTAGTTTTTCTGGGGCTACAGTTGGAATTGTTGGCTCGGCACTTTCAGCATCAAAAGCGATGCCCGCTGGGGCAATTTGCTTAACCATTTCAACCCTTTTGTGTGGAGGGTTTAACATTTGGTTTTTGGCTAATGCTTCAAGTTCTGATGCAGGGTTTGTTACCGCCGTTTTCTTTACGATTTTGCCAATCATTTTACTTTTGGTGGCAACTGTGATGGCTTGGTGTGCAAAAGAGCAAAAAACAAAAATAGTAACACCCACAAATCAGCCAAACTTTGTGCCAAATCAATCTGTTAAGCAGGAAAAAACTTTAGAGCAAGAACTAACCGAACTCAAAGAAATGACTGAAAAAGGATTACTTACAGAAGATGAATTTTCGGAGGCCAAAAAGAACCTTTTGACAAAACAAAAAAATTAAAAAATAAAAATAAGAAGAAATTTTTGTTTCTTCTTATTTTTTTATGATGATTTTGTCAATGTTTTCTAGGGCAAAAAAAGTTATTTGTGAATTGTTGATTGTTCCTTTAATCATATATCCAACACGATATCTTTGCTCTTTTTGTTTTTCCATAAAAAATTCTCCTTTCATGAATATATCACATTTTGTTTGTGGTGTCAATATCAGCGGTTAATATTCATATTAAATTTTTTAATTGTTTTCCTCATCGTAATCATCTAAAAACGAATGCATTTTTCCGTGCTTGTCTTTATAGGAAATCACGGTTGCAAGATTAACATTTTCAACACTTCTAAAAATGTTTCCTTCAATTTGGTGTTCTTTGTGGCTTATGGATTTTATAAGGTCTTTTACTGTTTTTCGTTTTGAAGCGGTGTTTCCACCTTCAACCGAGCAAGTTTCGGTGAATTTGCAAGCACATTGAATGAAGTGCAGGCCGTTATAGTCCCTCCATCTTTTAACATCATTTTCACGAATTAAATACATTGGTCTAATTAACTCCATGCCCTCAAAATTGTTGCTGTGAAGTTTTGGCATCATGGTTTGAATTTGTGCCCCATAAAGCATTCCCATTAAAATTGTTTCAATAACATCATCATAGTGATGTCCAAGTGCAATTTTGTTGCAACCAAGTTCTTTTGCTTTGTTGTAAAGATGACCTCTGCGCATACGAGAACAAACATAGCAAGGTGATTTTTCAATGTGAAAAACATTTTCAAAAATGTCAGTTTCAAAAAAGGTTGCAGGAATATTTAGCATTTTTATGTTTTTTTCAATCATTTCACGATTTTCTTTGCTGTAACCGGGGTCCATTACCAAAAAAACCAATTCAAATTGAATTTTGTTGTGTCTTTTTACCTCTTGAAAAAGTTTTGCCATGCACATGGAATCTTTGCCCCCAGAAATGCAAACGGCAATTTTGTCGTTGGGCTGAACAAGGTCATAATTGTTAATAGCTTTGCAAAATCGTGTCAAAAGTTCACGATGAAATTTTTTTCTAAGGCTTTCTTCGGCTTTTAAGGCAACATTTCCGTCAAAAGAATCCATAACATGTTTGCTTAAAAAAGTGCTGTAACCACCTTCAAGATTAAAAGCTTTTATGCCATTTTGCCTTAGTTTTTCCACCAACTCTTTGCTAATTTTTCCTGCACGGCAATAAAGATAAAATTCTTTTTGAGGTGAAAAGTCAAAATTGTCAATTTGTTCGGTTTCAACATTTATTGCACCTGGAATGTGTCCATATTCAAACGAGTTTTTGTCGCGAATATCCAAAATTTCAAAAGTGTCCTTTTCTTTTTTGGATAATTCTTCATAAGTTATTTCAAAATTTTCCATAATTTCTCCAAAATTTGAATTTTGAGTTTATTATAGCACAAATTAGCGGGGTTTTCTAG
>CAVEAP010000111.1:0-2727 GCA_963613725.1 Mediterraneibacter torques | reverse complement strand
GACAACAACTAACAACCTCACCCCAACTCGGGTGTCATCCTGAACCCATCTTCGTGGGCTTTCTTTGAAGGATCTCGTTAACCACTCCGTTTGAGGTCAAAACCCAATCGACACATCAAGCCACGCAAAACCATGTTTAAATGCCACCACACAAAAACCATATCCCCATTTTTTGATTTTTCTGCAAAAAAAGTTGCAAAAAAAAATTGTTTTTGTTATAATTGCCATATAAACTTTTGCAAAAAGAACAAATTTAACACACAATTTTATTTTTTTGTTAAAGTTTTTTGCAAAAACACCCAAAGGAGAATTGTTTATGAACATTAAAGTAACCTCAGACAGCACTAGCGATTTAACAGATGAAATAAGACAAAAATATGGAATTTCGGTTGTCCCAACCACAGTTATTTACAAAGACAAAGAATATCTTGACGGAGTGAACATCAACAGCAATCTTTTGTTTGAATGGACGGCAAAAGACAAAGAACTTCCACGAACTTCGGCATCTAATCCAAGCGAATACAAAGAATTTTTTGAAAAGATTTTTGCCACCGAAAAACCTGATGCAATCATTCACTTTTCACTTTCCTCAAAAATGAGCAGTATGTTTCAAAATGCTCGCATTGCTTCACAAAATTTTGATGAAGGAAAAGTTGTTGTTATTGACAGCCAAACCCTTTCCACCGGAATTGGAATTCAAATGCTTTATGCTTGCGATTTAGCAAAGCAAGGGCTTTCGGCAAAACAAATTGAAAACAAAATTTTGGAACGCCGACCTTATGCTCAAGCCTCGTTCTTTTTGGACACCCTAAAATACATGCACCGTGGCGGAAGATGTTCCACCATTGCACTTTTAGGAGCAAACCTTTTGAAAATCAAACCTGTGATTGAAGTTGTTGATGGAAGCATGGGCGTTTCGGCAAAGCCACGAGGAAAATATGAAGATGTTGCACAAAAATATTTGGAGCACACCTTAACAAAATACAATCACCCAGACCGCACCCGTTGTTTTATTACATATTCAAGCCTTGATGAAAAATTTGAAAAAACCGTTTTGGAAGACCTTAAAAAACAACTAAAACCAATTTTCAAAGAAATCTTAATCACACAAGCAGGCACCACCGTTTCCACCCACTGCGGACCAAACACTTTGGGCGTGCTTTACTACAACGATGGTCCAGAATTTGAACTAAAAAAATAATTAAAATTTAAAAACATTTTTCAAAAATCACAAAAAATAATGTAAAAATCACAAAAAACAGTGTTTTTTGGGTTAAATTTTGTGTTTTTTTGAATTTTAAGGAGAAAGTTAGTGCCTTACACCGAAATAATTGGAATAGTAGCCTCAGTGCTGATTGTTCTTGCCATGCTTTTTAAAACCGACACCACAAAGCAAGCAATTTGTTTGCGAGCAGTAAATGCGGTTGGTGCTTCAATTTTTGTTGTGTATGGTTTCTTGGTTCCAGCCTACGCAACCGCTATTGCAAACTTTTGCATTGTTTTGATAAGTTTGTATCACATCATTTTGCTTTCAAAAAAACGCAAACAAGAAAAAGCCGAAGAACACATGGAAGAGCAAAATCAAAAAGTAGCAAAAAAAACAAGATGATAGCGACCATTTCCCACAGAAAGCAAAAAACAACTCCCCCACAAAAAACAAAAAAGTTTTACCGTGAAAAGTAAAACTTTTTTTAATTTGCTTTCAAAAAATTTAGTTTGCCGAAAAAGTGTTTAAGGCTTCCTGTGACACTTTCTTGCCATTTTTCTCCAAAAATTGAGCATAGGTTCCAATCAAATATTGCCCCGTGTCCGCATCGGAATAAACTCCCATTTTGTTCTTTGCTTTTGGATTTTTAATTGGCTCGCCAAATTTTGTTTTAACCATTTGTCCACCAACACTGCACAAATCGTTGTAACTTTCGCCCATGGTGACATTTTGAACATCAATGCCGTTTTTTGCCATTTTTGACAAAATTGCATTTGCTGATTCCTCCACAGCGTTCAAAAAATCTTCAACCAAAAGTTTGGTGTTTTTGCCTAAAAGTTCTTCTGCTATGTTTCGGGGAATTTCAATGTTGTCAAGGCAAACAGTTTTTGTTTTTTCATCAAACCAAACATAGGCTTGCCCAACAATGCGTTTGTTTTGTGTTTGATTGCCATTTAAATCAAATCGTGGGGCTTCAAACACCAAAAATCCAGCATTTGGATTGGTGTAGCCGTCAATCACGCAACTTGCACCGTTTCCGCCAATGTGTTGGCAACAATTTGTAATGTCGCCCAAAACAAAACCAAGCGGGTCATCTTTTTTTAACATTCTAAAAGTAATCATGTTTTTTCCACAAGGTTTTTCCGCATCCAAAATGCTGGCATCTTTTTGAGTTTTTGCGATGTCAAAAATTTGTTGAATTTGGTCAAACTGCTCCTGACTGTAACCATATCTGCCCACAAGTTTTGCCAAATCTTCATTTTCCTCTTTTGTTCCCTCATAAGAAACAACATCCAAATGTTTGGCAACAAATTCAAGGCTCAAAACTTCGTTGTTCATGCCATGCCCAACAATTCGGTTTGGAAAATTTTTTGTGATTGTGTCAAAACTGTTGTGTGCTCGGCACCAAAACTCGCTTTCACTTGCGTTGGGGTCTTCATCGTTTGGCAAAACAAAGTTTGGGTTGTCTTTGTAATATTTTTGAAAAAACTTTGCAAAAGTTGGGTTAAATGCTCCAGTAA
>CAVEAP010000110.1:1919-2768 GCA_963613725.1 Mediterraneibacter torques | reverse complement strand
ATATATAATTATAGGAGACAGTTATGGTTATATTAGGAATTGACCCTGGTTATGGGCTTGTTGGGTTTGGAGTGTTAAAAAAAGAAGGGGGAAACATCGAGGTCCTTGATTTTGGGTGTATTTCAACAGACAAAAATGAAAAACTTTCACGCAGGCTTGAAATTATTTCGGAATGTATGAACATTTTGATTGACAAATGGGTGCCAGATGAAATGGCTATTGAAAAATTGTTCTTTAACAAAAACATAACAACAGGAATTCCTGTTGCTCAAGCAAGGGGTGTGATTTTGCTATCAGCACAAGAGCATAACATTCCAATATATCAATATACACCACAAAACATCAAAATGGCGTTAACAGGCATGGGGAATGCCGACAAAAAGCAAATGCAGTTTATGGTTAAAACTGTTTTAGGGCTAAAAGAAGCACCAAAACCCGATGATGCTGCTGATGCTTTGGCTGTTGCAATTTGCCACAGTCAAACAAATTTGGCAATGATGGGAAGAATTTGAGGTGATTTTATGTTTGGTTTTATAAAAGGTGTTATTGCTTACAAAAATAATAACATTGTTGTTTTGGATAATAATGGCGTTGGGTATGAAATGATTGTTTCCGAGCAATGTTTTTTTCATTTGGGAGAAATTGGTGAGGAAACAAAACTTTGGACACATTTACATGTCAGAGAAGATGAAATCACAATTATTGGGTTTGAAGATTTGCAAGAGCGTGAAGTTTTCAGAAAATTGATTTTAGTTAATGGTGTTGGGCCAAAAATGGCACTTACAATTTTGGGTGGAATTTCGGCAAAAGATTTAACCATTGCAATTGCAACTCAAAACATGGCGCCCC
>CAVEAP010000110.1:0-1909 GCA_963613725.1 Mediterraneibacter torques | reverse complement strand
GAATTAAGGGCGTTGGCAGTAAAATTCGAGAACGAATTATGCTTGAACTAAAAGAAAAAATGAACAGCATGGAAACAACGCTTATTTCCATGACAACTTTCACCGACAACAAATTGTTTGAAAATGCTGTGTCCGTTCTTTTGGATTGGGGTGTTCAAAAATCAGTTGCCGAGCAAATTGTAAAAGACAATATATCAGCAGAGGACAATTTGGAAACACTTCTTGCAAAAGCCTTTAAGGATATGGGGAGGTAAAGCAAATGGATGGAGAAAATTTTATTTCAAGCAGTAAGCAAAAGGCTGATGAACTGATTGAACTTAGTTTAAGACCAACAAACTTGAATGAATATATCGGTCAAGACAAAATAAAAGAAAGTGTAAAAATTTACATTGAAGCAGCAAAAAATCGTGATGATGCCTTAGACCATGTTTTGCTTTTTGGTCCACCGGGGCTTGGAAAAACAACTCTTGCACATATTGTTGCAAATGAACTTGGCTCGCAAATTCGCATTACAAGTGGTCCAGCAATTTCTCATGCAGCCGACCTTGCCGCAATATTGACAAATTTGGGAAAAAATGATGTGCTGTTTATTGATGAAATTCACAGGCTAAATCGTTCTGTAGAAGAAGTTTTGTATCCTGCCATGGAAGATTTTGCTCTAGATTTTGTTGTTGGAAAAGGACCATCGGCAAAAAGTGTTAGAATAAAACTTCAACCTTTCACTCTGATTGGAGCAACAACAAGGGCGGGGATGCTTACAGGCCCACTCCGAGACCGCTTTGGTGTGCTTGGTAGACTCGAAATGTATAGTGACAAAGATTTATCTGTCATCATCAGCCGTTCTGCAAAGATTTTGGACATAGATATTGAGCCAGATGCAACACTTGAAATAGCAAAAAGGTCCCGTGGCACTCCAAGAATTGCAAACCGATTGTTAAAGCGTGTCAGAGATTATGCTCAAGTAAAAGGCACAGGAATAATAACTCTTGAAATGGCACAAAAAGCCTTAAAAATGATGGAAATAGATGATATAGGATTGGATAGTGTTGATCACAGACTTCTTAATGCCATTATTGACAAGTTTGGGGGTGGTCCTGTTGGATTAGACACTCTTTCAGCTTCAACAGGAGAGGAAGCCACAACCATAGAAGATGTCTATGAGCCTTATCTTATGCAACTTGGATTTTTGGCAAGAACAAACAGGGGAAGAATAGCACTTCCAAGAGCCTATCAACATTTGGGTAAAAAATTAGATGCAACCAAAGCCTCTGAACTTGAAAAATTGCAACAAAATGATACATAATTATACAAAACATTCAAAAAAAATAAAAAAATTATATCTAAATTTACTTGCAAATCAAGTGGCTTTTGTTGTATAATGTATCTTATAACAAATAAGGAGAAGAATAATGATTAATTTAATGCTTGCCGATATAGGAACATTTTTTAAAAACTATTGGCTAATTCTTGTTTTGCTTGTACTTATTATTGTAATGTGGGTTGTAAGTATTTTCAGAAGAAAAAAATACAACGAACAAACAACACAAATGCAAAACGATTTAAAACCTGGCACAAAAGTAAAAACTTACAGTGGATTTTATGGAAAAATTATTTCAATAAAAGAAACCACTGATGGAAAAGTTGCTTTGCTTGAAATGGGTGAAGGAAGCAAACTTGGTTACATAACCGTTGATGTTAATGCTATTTATGGTGTTGACCAAAAAGAAGAAGTTGTTTACGACAAAGATGGCAATATCATTGTAAAAGAAAATCGAAACAAAGAATCAAACAAGAAAAAAACAAACACCAATGACAAAAAAGATGACTTTTCAAAAACGGAAGATGTAATAAAATCTGATGAGAAAAAAAAGGAAAAATCTTCAAATTTGGAAGAATATGAAACTTTTGA
>CAVEAP010000109.1:0-2770 GCA_963613725.1 Mediterraneibacter torques | reverse complement strand
CCTTTTGAATGTTTCAAGCGAATTTTTAATTCCCCCTTTTTTGTAAAAGGTGTTTTGTAAAACAAAAAGTTTTTTTACTCCCCCATGCCTGCGTAAAAAAAGAAAAATTAAAAATATTTAATTAACGCACCAGCCAAGCAAATTTTGTTTGTAATGTCTTAGTTTTTTGCATCTTACTTCACTAATGCTTAAACATATTATACCCTATTTTTCAAAAAAAGTATAGCAAAATAAGACAAAATCTTTAATTTTTTTCAAAAAATTTTTTAGTGCCAAAAATCCCGTAAAACGCCCATTTTAAGCCAAAAACTTGGGTTCAAAACTTTTTTTGAAAACAAAATTTTAAGGAAAAATCTTTTGTTTTTTGCCCATTTTAAGCCAAAATCAAGCAATTTTGAGGCAAAACGCACAAAAAAGTTATATTTTATGCATGTTTTTTAATATAAAACATCATTTTTTAGGTTTTTTCAAGGTTTTTTCGCATTTTTTTGCATATTTTTTGTGAAAAACATGATTTTTTGTGAAAATTAAGTTAATTTTTCAAAATTTAGGCTGATTTTTTGTGTGTTTTTTTACTTTTTGCAAAAATTCACCCCAAAAAAACGCTTTTTTTGTGATTTTTTGTGTGTTTTTTTGTGATTTTGCACATTTAAGGCAAAAATCAACCAAATTTTAGACAACAAAAAAAGGAAGCAGACCTTCCTTTAATTCAAATATTCAAGCGCCTGAGAAAGCACTGTTAAGTTGCTTTGCATGATTTTTAGATAAGTTGTGCCAGAGTTAATTTTTGTTTGGCTAACACCTTGCATGGAATTTAGTTCCAAAATTTTTGTGATGTTTGTTTTTGCTTTTTCCTTTACTGCATTTGCAAGGTTTTTGTCATTCCCTTCAAGCACCAAAATTGTGTCAAGCCCCTCGGCATCGGCAAAGTCCGCCAGTTCAAGTTGAAGGCTTAGGCTAACATTTGTTTCGGCAGAACACCCCGAAAATGCCGCTTTGTGATTTAGCCCCATGTCATGAACAAGATAGGCAAACGGAAAACGGTCGGCAACCAAAATGCTTGGCGTTTTGTTTTTGCTTTGGGCGTTTTGTTTGGAAGTTTTTGCCAAATTTTCATATTTTGCATTCAAATCATCAAGTTGAGTGATGTAGGTTGTTAGATTTTGCGAAAAAAGTTCTTTTTCCTCTGGAACAGATTGCATAAAAGCGGAAGCAATTTCGTTTGCAAAAAGTTTTGCGTTGTTAAGACTTAGCCAAACATGTTCATCAAATTCATCTTCTTCCCCACTTTCAGCAAGTGCCAAATTTTGCTCTTTTAAAATGTCCAAAAGATTGATTTTTGTCATGTTTTTGTTAGTGCTTCCGCTTGAAAGCATTTGCTCAACAGTGGCTTCACTTTCGCCACCACAATAAATCAAAATGTCGCAATGCTTGATTTTGTAGGTGTCTTGCAAATTTGCCGAAGTTGAAAAATAACTGTGCAAATCTGAACCATTTTTCACAATCAAGTCAACATCAATTTTTTGGCTGTTTTGCGAAATTGCCCTTGCCCAATCATACTGTGGAAAAACAGTGCAAACAACATCAATTTTTCCATCATCTTTTGTGGAGCATGCTGAAAACAACGCACTTAAACCCACCCCAAAAACAAGAATCAACGCAAAACCCAATGTTTTTGCCAAAAATTTTGTCATAAAAATCCCTTCTTTTGTTTAAATTTGCAAATTCTTCTCAAATTATAACATTGTTATAGTGGTTTGTCAATGCAATTTGCAAAACTTTTGCAAATTACAAAAACTCGTTCACACAATTTTGTCCTCAAACTTCTTTGTTTGTTAAAATTTTTTAGGTTTTTTGTTGCAAAGCCAAAAGTTTTGTGATAAAATAATGTTTGCAAGTTGAATATTTTTTTATTAAAGCATGGACAGGTGGTCGAGTGGTTTAAGGCACACGCTTGGAAAGCGTGCGATGTGAGAGCATCCGTAGGTTCAAATCCTATCCTGTCCGCCAACAAAAAATGATACGAACCCCAAGCAAGATTTGGGGTTCGTTTTTTTGTTGTTTTTTTGTTTTATGGTGATTTTTTACAAACACAAAATATAGTCTGTTGAAACATTAAAAATTTTTGCCATTTTTATAACAGACAAAACATCAGGAAGCGCTTTGTCCAGTTCCCAAAGAGAAATTGTGTCCTGACTAAGCCCCAACTTTTCAGCAAGTTGTGTTTGGCTTAAATCTTGTTCTTTCCTTAAAAATCTAATATTTTGTCCAATAGTCATGCCCAAATTATACGAAAAATTTTCGTTAAAAGCTTGACATACGAAAAATTCTCGTATAAAATAAACTCAACAGACAAAATTTGAGGAGGGAACTTTTTATGCATATTTATTGGCTATACCTTTTAAATTTTGTCCTTTTGGGAAATGGAACAACAATCACACAAAACAAACCTCAAATTTTTTCCACAAAAGACAGTCTTGTGCTAAAGGGTTTTTTTGCAATTTTTGTGGCACTGCATCATTTGGGGCAACAATGCAATGTAGTTGATTTTGCTGGGCTAAGCCAAAACATGGGTGGAGTTGCTGTTGGAATGTTTTTTTTGCTGTCTGCTTATGGACTGATGAAAAGTTGTGAAAAAAATGATTTTAATTACTTAAAAAGAATGATTTTAACAAAAATTCCAAAACTCTACTTAATTCAAGTTGTGGTCAACTTGATTTATTTTCTTGTTTTTATGCCAAAAGGAACGGCACTAGAAATAATTTTAAGA
>CAVEAP010000108.1:0-2777 GCA_963613725.1 Mediterraneibacter torques | reverse complement strand
CTTGCTGATGAGTTCGGAATATATCAATCAAGTTGAAAATGGAAGAATAACTCCCTCACTTGATTTTATTGTTAAATTTTGTGATTATTTTTCAATTAGTTTGAAAGATTTTTTTGATGAAGAAAAAAAGTATGTTGTTGAATACAATGAACTCTTTGAACTTTTGAATGATTTTTCTCAAGAAGATGTTGGCAAAATTATTGAAGTAATAAAAATTCTTAAAAATCATTAAATGCTAAAAAATTAAATTTTTTTAATATCACTCATAACAAAAAAACCATTTGTTAGTTAAGATTGTTTAACTGATAAAATGGTTTTTGTTTTTATGTTAAATTTGTGTAAAAATCAAATTATTGCATCGGCAAAATTTTGAGCGTCAAAAGGTTCAATGTCATCAAGCCCCTCACCTGTTCCAACAAACATAACTGGTTTTTGGTGTTCTTCGGCAATTGCCACAACAACGCCACCTTTTGCAGTGCCATCAAGTTTTGTAAGCACCAATCCATCAACGCCAATTGCCTCGTCAAAATATTCAACCTGACTTAACGCATTTTGCCCTGTGGTTGCATCTAGCACCAAAAGTTTTTGATAGCAAAATGGCCAATTTTGTCCAACAATGCGTGAAATCTTTTTAAGTTCTTCCATTAAGCCAACTTTGTTGTGAAGTCTGCCCGCAGTGTCAACAATTACAACATCAACATTTTTTGCCTTGGCGCTTGTTATTCCATCAAAGACAACACTGGCTGGATCGGAACCCTCGGTGTTTTTCACAATTTTTGTGTTGTTTCGTTTTGCCCATTCCGAAAGTTGATCAGCGGCGGCAGCACGAAAAGTGTCGCCAGCAACAAGCAAAACATCTTTTCCTTGTGCTTGATAGAAATGTGCAAGTTTGCCAATTGTGGTTGTTTTTCCAACTCCATTAACCCCTGCCACCATGATTAAAAGCGGATAGGTTGTGTCTGGAGTTGGATTTTTGCTTAAAATGTTTGCAACAGCCTCTTTTAATGATTCTTTAACTTGCTCTTGCGTTCTAAGTTTGTCCTTACGGGCTTGAAGTCTTAACTCCTCAACAATTTTTTCGGAAGCAGAAACTCCCACATCTGCCGAAATTAAAATCATTTCAAGTTCATCAAAAAAATCATCGTCAAGCTCTCCTTTGCTTGCCATTGCCATAATTTTGTTGCCTATGGCATCTTTTGTTTTTTTGAAAGCGTTTTTTAGTTTTGAAAAAAATCCCATTATTGCTCCTTTTTGGCAGGTTTTGATTCTGCCGTTTTCAGTGCGTCAGAAAGTTTTACTGACACGATTTTGCTGACTCCTTGTTCTTCCATTGTTACACCGTAAAGTGAGTCGGCAAGTTCCATGGTTGGTTTACGGTGAGTGATTACGATGAATTGCGTGTCCTCAGCAAAATTGTGCAAATATTTTGCAAAACGTTGAACATTTGCATCATCAAGTGCCGCTTCAATTTCATCAAGCAAACAAAATGGCATTGGTCTTAGTCTTAAAATTGCAAACAAAATTGCAATTGCTGTTAGAGCCTTTTCTCCACCAGACAAAAGTGTTAGATTTTGCAATTTTTTCCCCGGAGGCTCGGCAATAATGTCCACACCAGCGGTTAGCACATCTTCGCCCTCAGTAAGCACCAAACGGGCATTTCCACCACCAAAAAGTTGTTTGAAAATAATTCCAAAGTTTGAGTTGATTTTGTTAAATGCAACTTCAAATTTTTCGGTCATTTGTGCGTTAAGGTCTTTTATGATAACCAAGACATCGGCTTCGGCTTTTGTAAGGTCGTCCATTTCTTTTGTTAAAAGGTCATAGCGTTCTTGCATAAGACGGCTGTCCTCAATGGCATTCACATTAACATAACCCAATTTTGTGATAGATTTTTTGAGTTCGGCAATTCGTGGAATGGCTGTTTTGTGGTCATAGTCATCACGCCTTAGCAAACTTGCGGTGTTGTAGGTTAATTCATAGTCCTCATAAATTCGGTCCCGCATATTTTCAAGGTTGGTGTCAATTTGCCCAAGTTTGGCTTCTTCTTGAAATTGCCTTTCTTGTGCCTTTGCAAGTTCAGTGTTAAGTTTTTCACGCTCCTCCTCGATTTGACTGATGATAAGGTGAATTTTGTCCTTCCCGCCCTCAAGTTCAGAAACTTTTTGTTTTAGTGCAAGAATTTTTTGTTGTTTTTCTTCTAGGACTTTGTCATCTTTGGTGTCGCCCAAAAGTCGTGCATTTTCAACACTCTTTTTGTTTTTTGCAAGAAGGCTTTGATTTTCATCAATGCTTTCGCTCAAATCGTTTTGCTCGGCAAGAAGTCTTGCAATGTCGTTTTCAAGCGAAGAAATTGCACTTTCATGCATTGCAACTTGAACTTTAAGGTCGGTAAGTTTTCCATTCAGTTCATCACGCTTTTGTCTTAGTTGAGCCCCACGAGTTGTGTCAATTTTTCCATCTTTGCTGATGTTTTGATTTTCGCCAAGTTTTTGCATATTCAAAATTTCTTCATCAACAAATTTTTGTTTTGCTTCAAGTTTGGTTTGCTCGTTTTGGTTTTCCAAAATTTCATTGGCAAGTTCCTTGTTGCGTTCAACATAGCTAGAATAGGCGTTTTGTTTGATTTCAAGCCTAATTTCACAGTCATTTAGTTTTTGAGTTAGGTTTGCAATTTTTTGTTCGGAATCTTTTAAAAGAGTTTCATATTTTTGCAAAAGTTGGCGTTTTGAGGTGATGTCGGTCTGCATTTTTTTGAGTTTTTGCTCAATTTCTTCTGC
>CAVEAP010000107.1:0-2783 GCA_963613725.1 Mediterraneibacter torques | reverse complement strand
GGATTAAAAAAATATGTCAAACACACAATCAAAATTTGTTAGAGGATTAAAAAAATATGGTTACTGGGTTTTGCTTGCACTGGCGGTTTCATTTTTGGTTTTGATTATCACACTTACCGCCGTTAGCAACTCGAGTAAACAAACTTCAACAAAAGTTGAAGAAACCATTAACCCCGTTTCTGGTGATGTGATTGAGTTCGCAATGCCCATAAAGGAAACCGAGATTTTGAAAAATTATTCAAACTCCGCCCTTCAATACAGCAAAACTTTAAAACAATGGGAAGCACACAAAGCCATTGATTTTGTTGCGGAAGAAGGCACTGATGTTTTTGCTGTTTTGGATGGCAAAGTTGTTGAAGTGAGTTACAACTATCTTATGGGCAACATTGTTAAACTTGATGTTGGAAATGGTCTTGTTGTGGTGTATAAATCTTTGGACAATAATGTTGAAGTTAAAAATGGCGACACTGTTAAAAAAGGACAAGTTATTGGACATGTTGGAAACACTGCAAAAAGTGAATCTGAAGATGGCGCACACCTTCATCTTGAAACTTGGCTTAACAACACAAATGTTGACCCAAATGACTATCTTGACCTTGAAGAAAAATAAAACCAAAAAAGATTGGAGCAAACCGCTTCAATCTTTTGATTTAACATTTTTAAATTTCAAATTTAGTTTGTTGGTTTAAAAGAATCTTTCAGTCCTGTTGTTTGATTGAAAACCAAAATGTCCTCATTGGAATCTTTGTCTAAGCAATAAAAACCTTTTCGGATAAATTGAAATTTGTTTTCAAGTTTTGCTGAAAGCAAAAACTTTTCGGCAAAAACTGTTTTGCTGGTCATGGAATTTGGTTCTAAAATATCATCAAGTTCCGCACCATTTTCAAGTGCTTTGCTTGGCTCGAGAATATCCATTTTTGTAAGATTTTTGAATTCACGCACAACAATCTTTGCCATATTGTTTTTTTCAACAAAATGTATTGTGCCTTTTACCTTTAGCCCACTTGTGTCTTGACCACTTTTGCTTTCTTTGATGTATTCACATTCAAGGTGGTCAATTTTGCCATCTTTGTCATAAACAACATTGTTACATTTGATTATGTAGGCATTTTTTAACCTTACCAATCCGCCAAGCGTCAAACGATTGTATTTTGGAGGTGGAGTTAAGCTAAAATCATCTTGTTCAATAAAAATTTCTTTTCCAAAAGTTGATTTGTGAAAGGTTTTTTCTTCCTCGTTTGGATTGTTTTCAACCTCAATTTCCTCATTGATGCCATCATAGTTTGTTATAACAACCTTCAGTGGCTCAAAAACAACCATTGCTCTTGTTGCAATTTTGTTTAGGTCATCACGAATGTAATAGTCTAGTGCTGAAATTGGAATGATTGAAACTGCTTTTGAAAGTCCTGCTGAATTTACAAAATTTTTGATTGCTTTTGCAGTAATTCCCCGCCTTTTCATTCCTGCAATAGTGTAGAACCTTGGATCATCCCAGCCCATAACTTTGTTGCTGTTTACAAGTTTTTTCATGTAACGCTTTCCGATTAAAACATTTTCAAATTTAAGAGCGGCAAATTCAATTTGGCGTGGCTTTTGTTTTAAATTTTCAAAGCAATTTTGAACAAACCAATTGTAAAGAGGTCGATGGTCCTCAAACTCAATTGTGCAAAGACTGTGTGTTATTCCCTCCAAAGCATCTTCAATTGGATGAGCAAAATCATACATTGGATAAATGCACCATTTGTTGCCTGTTTTGTAATGTGTTGCATGCAGAACTCGGTAAATCACTGGATCTCGCATGTTCATGTTTGGATGAGCCATGTCAATTTTTGCTCGCAAAGTTATGGTGCCATCTTCAAACTTCCCATTTTTCATGTCTTCAAAAAGTTTAAGACTTTCTTCGGTTGGACGATTTCGATAAGGGCTTTCCGTTCCTGCTGTTTTTAAATCTCCTCGGCTTTCACGAACTTCATCAGCACTAAGTTGGCAAACATAGGCCTTTCCTTTTTTGATTAAGTCTTTTGCAATTTCATACATGGTGTCAAAATAGGCTTCACTGGAATAAATGACCTTTTCGGGAGTGTAGCCAAGCCATTTGAGTTCATCAACATAGTTTGAAGCAAAATCGCCATCTTCTTTTGTTGGATTGGTGTCATCCATTCTTAAATTTGTTTTTCCATCAAACTTTTTTGCGGTTTCAAAATCAACAAACCATGCCTTGCAATGCCCTATGTGCCAGTAGCCACTTGGCTCAGGTGGACAACGAGTTAAAACATGGTCGTAAACACCATTAAGCAAATCTTTTTTGACTTCTTCTTCTATGAAATTTGAAGTTTCAATTTTTTCAATTTCTGTTTTGTTCATAAAATTTTCCTTTTAAAATAAAACCGCTTTTAGCATTGTTTTTTAATTCATAACTTGAAATTTTGTGTTCTTTTTATTTTATCAAAAATTTTTGTGTTTGTCAAATAATTAAATCAGAAATGGCTTTGTGTTTGCAATTTTGTCTTTTGGCTTGCGTAGGTGCCTGTCCGTCGGTGGTTGTGCCTTTGGCACTTAAACGCTTTTTGCGTTTTTAAGTCCACTGCCTACAAAAAAGTCTGCACAAGGCAGACTTTTGGTAGGACTTCGTTTTCTAATCTCTTCCTTTTTTGGACGAGAACCATCCGTTCAGCAAGCAAAGACAAAAGAGCGCTTGCATTCTTTTGGCTTGCGTAGATGTTCGTCTGTCGGTGGTTGTGCCTTTGGCACTTAAACGCTTTTTGCGTTTTTAAGTCCACTGC
>CAVEAP010000106.1:1732-2816 GCA_963613725.1 Mediterraneibacter torques | reverse complement strand
GTGTGGTGATTGGTGAATCATTTTTTTCGGAAAAAACTTTTTTTAACTCCTTTTGGGTGTTTCCTTTTTTTATTTCATCAAAAAGGTCTTGGTTGATGGGGGAAATTCGCTGTCCAAATCCGCCCGCAAATCGATTTAGTTTTTCTTGGTCCAAACGGTCCTTTTCCATGCCTTTTTTCATCAATTCGGCTTGGCGTTTTTGTGCCGTAAGTTCAGAATTTTTTCTTATTTCGGCAATTCTTTTTTTGTCTTCTTCCGTAAGGTCTTCTGGTGCTGGACCAAATTCATCAAAATCTTCGGTTTCGTCTGTCATTTTTGCTCCTTTTTGTTTTAGTTAAAATTGTTTGTGTTAACCTTTCCTTTGTTAAACAAGGTTTTTTGTTCTTTTTCAAAAACAACTTTGTTTTCGTTTTTTATTTGAGCGTTCAAAATCAGTTCAATGTCACCAATGTTTCTTTTTGGTGCCACCAAGCCATAACCAAGTGTTGTGCCCAAAAGGTCGGCAATTGCTTGCTGTCTGGAATAGCCCGTTGGTCTTTTTGAAGTTTTTCCGTTTTTTCGGTCTTGCAAAATTTTTTGTTTTGTTTTTTCATCTTCCTTTTCAAAACTTGGAAGTGCCGAACGGTCAATCACGCCCTCAATTTTCAAAAAGTTTGAAAGCGAGTGTGGGTCGGACGGGTTTTGTTTCAGCATGTCTTCAACAGACACAAAAGAGTTTGAAAAAACTTCAATTCCATTTTTGTTTTTGTTAAGCGAAGTTTTGGCAACTCCCAAAAATGGCTGTTGCACATTAAATCCCCACCCCTCTTTGCTGGCAATCCACGGCTCTTTTATAACCACATCTTGCAAACTTTTGAACTCAACATTTGTGCCAAATTTTGGTTCTTCATAAGGGGCAAAATGCACCACAAAAACATTACTCAAAAGGTTTGTTGCTGTTTTTTCATCAAATTTTTGGCTTAAAAACGAATGTGCTTCACTCAAAAGTTTGTTGGTTTCTTTTGAACCCATGCAATAGGCAAAAATGCTTAGGTTTGAAAGATTTTTTTCAATTTGATTTTGCTCAAAAACTTTGCCGTTTTTC
>CAVEAP010000106.1:0-1722 GCA_963613725.1 Mediterraneibacter torques | reverse complement strand
GCACAAAAAGTGGTCTTAAAAAGGCGTTGTAAACTTTTGCCAAATCGGTTTCGGTCATTTTTGAATTTTTGAAATCAAAAGTTTCTTTTGCCATGCCGTTTTTGTCCAAAATTGGCTGTTTTGAAATTTTGTCAAAAAACTTTTTAACAATTTGGTTGTGAGTATAAAAAAATCCAAAAAGGTCAAAATTATTTTCCTTTGCACTGCCAACCAAACTTTCAATCAATTTGCAACCAAAGTTTGCATGACCTGGGCTTATTGTTCCATTTCCACCAAAATAAAGCACTGTTCTTTTTTTTGGATTTATTTCATTTTTTTCAAACGAACAATCTTCCCAGCCATGTTTGTTTTCTTTTGTTTTTTCGGTTCGCTTTCCAAAGCCACCAAAAACCACGGTGTTTTCGGTTACAACTTCTTCATTTTCCATTAAACACGCTCCTTAAAGTTTTTCAATCACGCCATCTTCCACCCAAAATTTTTGGCAAGGAATGTCTTCCAAAAATTCGTTGCAAGTAAGCACACACTGAAATTGGCTGATATATTCCACCAATTTTCGCCTCCTACTTTCATCAAGACTGCTTAAAATGTCATCTACCAAAAGAACGGGGAATTCACCATATTCATCTTTAAGAATTTCATGCTCGGCAAGTTTAAGGGACAAAGCAACCGTTCTTATTTGCCCATAACTTCCTGTTCTTCTTGCATCTTTTCCGTTGATTTTCACAATAAAATCATCATTTTGTATGCCAAAAGTGGTATAGCCCAAAAGTTTGTCTTTTTCATAGGTTTGTTTAAGGCTTTTTTTGTATTCTTCTTCGGTGTTGTCGTTTTTAAGAAAACTGATGTAGTCAAGTTCAAACTCCTCACCTTCCGAAAGGCTTTTGTGAATTCGCTTTGCGGTTGGCAACAGTTTGGAACAAAAGTTTTTGCGTTGTTCATAGACATAAGTTCCATATTTTGCCACTTGCTCATCCCAAATTGCCATTTGTTTTTGCGTGTCACCATCGGTTTTCAGCAGTGCATTTCGCTGATTTAAAAGGTGCTGAAAATTTTGAAGTGCTTTTAGATAACTTTTTGAAAGTTGGCAATTTATGATGTCCATAAATTTTCGCCTGTTTGCTGGCCCGCCATGAATGAGTTCTATGGTGTTTGGGTCAAAGTAAACCGAGCCAAAATTTCCAATCACATCACTGATTTTGTCCAACTTGAAGCCATCAACAAAAATTTGCTTTGTTGGACCTTTTATTTTAAATGAAATTGAATGTTCCACTTCTTGGTGCAAAAAATTTAGCGTTGAGGAAAGTGTGAGCGAGGGGTTGAAAAAAGCAATCATTTCGCTGTCTTTTCGTGTTCGTGGAGAACGCCCAATGGTGGAAAGATAAATCGCCTCTAGGGTGTTTGTTTTTCCTTGTGCATTTTTGCCACACAAAACATTAAGCCCATCACCAAAACAAACAGTTTGGCTTTTCAGGTTTCTAAAGTTTTCAACCGAAAGTTTTTCTATGTTCATGTGGCTCTCCTTTTAATGTTTTTATATGGCGTTTTCCCCCAAAATTTTTGCTTTGGCTTGTTTTTTTGCTTTCTGTAAGTTAAGATACTTTCAAACGCAAAAACTGCCAAATTTACGCAAATTTTTGAAAGAAAACAAAACCAAAGGGCTTTTGTTCCTTCTTATAAATAATGAATTATTTATAACCATGGGTTTTTTAAGTATTATAACAC
>CAVEAP010000105.1:0-2889 GCA_963613725.1 Mediterraneibacter torques | reverse complement strand
ACTCACAAGCATTCCAACACACGAACCGCCAAGGCGGTAGTTTTCACGCTTATAAAGTTCCATGGTTTTTTGGTTTAGTAGTTGCCTGTTCTGGCCATATCGTTTTTGAATTTTTTCAAGTTCTGGTTGTAGGGCTGCTTGTTTTTTTGCATTGTCCCTTCCCATTTTTCTTTGCCAAAAGTCTAGCGGACTTAAAATTAACTTCAAACATATGGTGAACACAATAATCATCCAACCCCAATTTGGGATAAAATTAAACAGCCCGATTATTGCTCCCCACATATCTTGAGTCCAATCCGCAAGCATAGAAGTTAACATTTTTTGCTCCTTTTTTTAAAAAAATAATGTTTTTTTGCGGTTTTTTCACAAATTTAAAGCAAAAAATCAAAGTTTTCATAAAAAAATTTTGTTTTTTTAAGTTTTTTAAAAAGAATTTTTGCAATTTGTGTTTTTTCTTAAATAATGAATTTTGTTTGCCCAAAAATTGAATCTGGAACGGCGTCAACTCCGCCAATGTTTTTGTGGTTGCAACGCAAAAGTCTTTTGAAAGTTAAAACAATTCCTTTTATTGAACCAAATCTTTTTATTGCAATAACTGAATAGGTTGAACAAGTTGGTGAAAATTTGCAACATTTTGGTTTTAGTGGGGATATGCAAAATTTGTAAAAATAAAGTAATCCCAAACAAATCATTCTAAACGGCCAATCAATTGTCATCCAAAATTTGTTCATTCAAAAGATTTCCTTTTTTCAAAACAGCCAAAACTTCATTTTCCATTTTATGAAAATCGCACTCCAAAATGGTTGGATGTGCGACAACAACAAAATTTTGAAAATGCTTTAGGTTAGGAATTTGTTTTCGCAAAATCTCACGAAGTCTTCTTTTAACTTTGTTGCGTGTAACCGCCTTTCCAATTTTGTTGTTAACACTAAGTCCAATTCGTGGTTCACATTTTTTGCTTTTAACAGCAACCACCGACAAATTTTTTGAATTAGTTTTAACTCCGTGTTTGTAAATGTAGGCAAACTCTTTGCGTTTTGTTAAACGATTTTGTTTTTTTAACATTTTTTCCCTTTTTAAGCAGTAAGGGCTTTGCGACCTCTTGCTCTGCGACGCTTTAAAACATTTCTTCCGCTTTTGGTTTTCATTCTTTCTCTAAAGCCATGAACTTTGCTTCTTTGGCGCTTTTTTGGTTGATAAGTTCTTTTCATCTTTGTTCTGCTCCTTTAAAAAACTTGTATATAAAAATACTGTAGTGATATTATAACACAAATGCAAATGTTTTGTCAAGGGAGAGGCAAAATCTTTTTGCTTTAAATATGTTAAAAAAGTTACTTTTCCATGTTGTTTGGCAGGGTTTAATGTGTCGATTGGGTGCTACCTCAAACAAAACTGGCGGACGAGATTCTTCAAAGATAGCCCTCGAAGATAGGTTCAGAATGACAATAACTTTGTGCTTCTCTTTTACTCATTATATAAGAAGCACTAAAACACTCCATAGCATAAATTGAGGACACAAGCCCGTTGTCATTCTGAGTCTTGCCCCTTGACTTGCCCACGAAGAATCTCGTTGCGGACGCTTAATTCATGAGAAAATCATTCAACAAACAAAAATGTGGGTGGAATGTTCTTCTCCCAAACTTTTCGTGGTCAAGGACACTTGCGTGTCCAGATACACTCGACTTCGCTCGGTATGACAACAACTTTGTTTTTCTCTCTTACTGTTTAAATAAGACAGGGAATTGTTTTTTCTCATATATAAAGAAAAATAACACATCACAAGCAAAAGTTCGGTTTTTAACATCTTTTTCACGGTTTTTTATGGTTTTTTGGTGTGATTTTTGCAACTATTGACTTTTTCCTCAAAATATATTATAATTACAAAGGTGTTTTTTATGCCACAACACCCAGTTTTGAATATAAAAACAACAAAATCAATTTCACTTATTTTGAGCAAGAACCAAAACAACATCATTATTTCATTTTAATTGTTAGCAATCAAAAAATAAAAAGTTATGATGTTCAAGTAAAACCGATGCCATCTTTGGAAGAAAAAAGTCAAACATCAATTTTTAATTCTTCATCACCTCAATTATTGCCGTTTTTTTACTTTGCATTTAAAAGATTTAGAAAAAAGCCAGCATATTATTAATAATTTCATTTCAAAATCATACAAAAAAAAGCAACGAAAAAGAAAATCTTAAAGAAAAACAAGAACAAGAAATTAAAAAAATTGAAAATTTTGTTCTTTGATTAAAAAACTTAAAAACAAAAAAGCATCTTGAAAAAAATTTTGTTTTATGTTATAATGATAACACCTAAACTTAAAAGGAGAATTTTTTATGAAAAAAATAATTTACAAATCTAGACAAGAAAAATTTGAAGAACAAATTGAAAAAGATTTTTTTGTCCTTTTAAATAATGTTTTGCAAGAATATGAAAACAAAGCATATTTAACTCCAGAAGAAAAAGAAAAATTTGAAAAAGATTTTAAAACTTTTGTAATGGAAACAGCAAAAAAAGCAGAGGACGGAAAATTTTGCCCAAAAACAACAGATGGTGCTTTAAGACTTGCCAGTGAAGAATATGTTAAAAAACTTTTAAAAAGAAAATCAACCGAATTTATGGTTACAAAAACCGAAAGAAAAAATGTTGATGCCACAAAATATTATCAAATAAATGTTTCCAACACTTTCAATTTTTCAGTTGAAGCAGTTGAAAATGCTTTCACTTTAAAAAACAACGAGTTAAGAGCAATTGCAAGAAGAAAACCTAAACCAAAACCTGTTATTATGAAATTTTAATTTTTAAGTATTTTGATTTTTGATTTTTAATTAAAACAAAATTTTGTTGAATAAAAATTTTTACAAAAAACAAAAAAAATATGAT
>CAVEAP010000104.1:1832-3003 GCA_963613725.1 Mediterraneibacter torques | reverse complement strand
GAATGAAATTGTGTCGAAACAAGTTTGAAACGCACAAAATTGCTAGAACTCTTAACATTTTACAACCAAAAACATTAAAAACGGCAAATCTAAGTTATGAATTTGTAACAAAACAACTTGGCAAGGTGTTCGTGATGAAAAACAACACAGGGCAGAAAGGTGAAAATGTTTTTCTCATAAAAAACAAAAAACAATTTTTAGAGGCAAAATCAAATGGGCTTGACTACATTTGTCAGTCTTACATTCAAGAAGCAAAGGGGAAAGATGTTCGTGTTTATGTGGTTGGAAACGAAATTCTTGATTGTGTTCAAAGAGTTTCGCAAAATGGTGATTTTCGCTCCAACATTTGTCTTGGAGCAACGAGCCACAAGGTTGATGTTCCTAAAAAAATAAAACAAATTGCCCTAAAACTTTCCAAAAAAATGGGGCTTTCTGTTTGCAGTGTTGATTTTTTGCAAAGTGGCGACAAATATTATTTGTGTGAAGTCAATGGCAATGCTTCTTTTTGGTGCTTTACCAGTTTGGGATATAATGTTCAAAAAAAGATTATGCAGTTTGTGTCAAAACAAAAATTTATTAACTAAAATTTTCTTGCTTTAAAAAGCTTAATTCCAAAAGCGACAAAAAAACATAAAAAACCAAAAACTTTTAATCTCAAAAAGGGTTGACAAAATCAATTTTGTTTGTTATAATATGGGCAGACTTGAATTTTCGGAGGTCTTAATTATGGAAAACAAAAAAAAGAACCAAAATGGAGGTTTTGGAGAAGATGATGGTGCAATGAAAATGAAATTTTCAACACCAGATGTTTCAACACCAGCCTATGCCGCTTTAACAAAACAGCAAATGGGTCTTCTTGATGAAAAAATTAAAGTGCGTGAAAAAAACATAAAAGCACTTACAAAAGAAGAAAAAAACAATTTGAAAAACGAAGCGCCAGAAACAGTTTTGGCTCAATAAAATTTTGAAAAACTTAGTCTAATTCTCTTGATATTATGATTTTTTTGTGATATAATAAGAGTATAGATTATGCTAGCATGAGTGGGTTTTTACCCACTCATCGTTTTTAAAAGGAGAAAAAATGATTAACAGCAAAGATTTTTTCATTGCACTTGATTTGCTTGAAAAAGAAAAAAACATAAACAAAGACTTTTTTATTTCTGCGCTTGAA
>CAVEAP010000104.1:0-1803 GCA_963613725.1 Mediterraneibacter torques | reverse complement strand
GCGCTTACAAGTGCTTATAAAAAGAATTTCGGAGAGGGGAAATCCGCTTCGGTAAAACTTAACCCAGAAAAAAACACAATCAAAGTTTTGGCATACAAAACAATTGTTGATGAGGTTCAAGATTTTGACAAAGAAATTTCTCTTGCAGATGCAAAAAAACTTAAATCTACCTACAAAGTCGGAGATATTGTATCTGAGGAGGTAACGCCAAAATCTTTTGGGCGTATTGCCATTCAAACAGCAAGACAAGTTGTTATGCAAAAACTTCGTGAGGCAGAAAGAATTAGTGTAAAAACACAAGTTTCCGACAAGGTTGGACAACTTATTTCGGCTGAAGTAAAAAGCATTGATCCAAAAAATGTCTATGTTGAACTTGCTGGATTTGATGCTGGTGCAACGCTTTCCATGTCCGACTTGATCCCGGGTGAAACCTTCCAGGTTGGAGATCACACAAAGGTTTGTATCAAAAAAATCAGAGAAAACAATTTTGGAACACAAATTCAAGTGTCAAGAACAATTCCAACATTTGTAACAAAACTTTTTGAACTTGAAATTCCAGAAGTTGAAAATGGTGAAATCGAAATCAAAAGTATTGCTCGTGAGGCAGGAAGCAGAACAAAAATTGCAGTTGCAAGCAAAACTCCCGATGTTGACCCAGTTGGAATTTGCGTAGGAAACCGAGGAAGCCGTATTAACAACATTCTCAATGAACTTCACGGAGAAAAAATTGACATAATTCCTTGGTCTGAAGATGCTTGTCAATTTATTGCATCATCTTTAAGTCCATCAAATGTTTTAAGTGTTGAAATTGATGGAATTTCAAAAACAAGCAAAGTTATTGTTCCAGACAACCAATTGTCGCTAGCCATAGGAAAAGATGGACAAAATGTAAAACTTGCAGTCAAATTAACTGGTTGGAAAATTGATGTTAAAAGTGAATCTCAAATAACTCAAGAAGAAGAAAAAACAAAGCAAACATTTGAAAATTTTGACCAAGAAGCAGGCCTTGATTTGTTTGAAGACCTTGAAAACATTGAATAAAAACATGAGGTGGAGTGTGGAAGTTCATTTAAGAATGTGTGTTGTAACAAGAGAGTTAAAGCCAAAGCAAGAACTTGTTAGACTTGTCAAAAAAGATGGCGCCATTTTGATTGATGAAAAACAAAAAATGCAAGGGCGAGGAGTTTTTGTGAGCAAAGATGCTGAAATTGTTAAATCCTTAAAAAAATCAAAAGCCCTAAACAGAGCATTTAAAATGCAGGTTCCAGACAGCATTTATGACAAATTGGAGCAGTTATGTCAGAGCCAAAACTAAAAACCTATGTTGGTTTTGCGTTGCGTTCTGGTTCGGTGGTGTTTGGGCTGGACAATTTAACAAAATCTTTTAACAAAATTTTTTGTGTTTTATATGACAGCACAGCAAGTGAAAACACCAAATTGATGGCAAAAAAATTTTGTGAACAAAAAAAAATTAATTTCAAACAATTAAAAAACATTGATGAGGTTTTTGGCACAACAAATTGTAAAGTTGTGGGATTAACAAACAAGGAACTTTCAAAACAAATTTTAAAATGTGAGGAGTAGGAATTTGGAAAATAAAACAAAACAAAGCATAAGTTTTGACAATTTAAAAGCATTGTCGGTCATAAAATCAAAAGATTTGCCCAAATTAAGCAAGGATGTTCAAACAATTTTGGGTAAATTAAGTGATTTAAGCAAAGACATTCGTGGACACATTAACAGCAAAAAGGAAGCAAACAAGGTTCCTAGTTTTTCTGTTGAAAAAGCAAAACAGCCACAACA
>CAVEAP010000103.1:1694-3035 GCA_963613725.1 Mediterraneibacter torques | reverse complement strand
ACATAACAAAAGCTTCTGATTTGCAAACAAAACTAAAGATGAAAGACAGCATGTTTAAAAATTATATATCTAAAAGTGATGAAGTGGTATATGAAATGGCATATGCAGTTTTGCAAAATTCAAAAGCAGACATTGCTGTTGTTTTATCGGGGAATGAAAAAACAGTAAGCCTTGCTATAGGTGATAATGAAATTATACATCTTTATAAATTTAATTTTAATCACAATAAATCTTTAGTTTACAATATCATGATTCAAAACACAATTTTTAAATTACTCAAGAGAATAAAATGTAGTGATAAGTTATTTTAATGATTTAAAAATTTTTGTTAAAAACACTAGACTTTTAAAGAATAATATGATAAAATTAGAACATATGAACGATAAAAGGAATTAATTAAAATGAGTAACACGGAAAAAAACAAACTGTTAGAACAAACGATTGCCCAAATTGAAAAACAATTTGGAAAAGGTTCCATTATGAGACTAGGAGATACTGTTAATGAAAAAATTGATGTTTTCTCCACAGGATGTTTAACCCTTGACCTTGCTTTGGGAATTGGGGGAGTTCCAAGAGGCCGAATTGTTGAAATATATGGCCCTGAATCTTCAGGAAAAACAACCGTTGCACTTCACATTTGTGCTGAAGCACAAAAACAAGGTTGTGTGGCTGCGTTTATTGATGCCGAGCATGCTTTAGACCCTGTTTATGCAAAAAATCTTGGTGTTAAAATTGAAGATTTGTTTATTTCACAACCTGACAATGGTGAACAGGCCTTAGATATCGTTGAAAGTTTGGTGCGAAGTAATATTGTTGATTTGATTATTGTTGACTCAGTTGCTGCCCTAACTCCAAGAGCAGAAATTGATGGTGAAATGGGGGATAGTCATGTGGGTTTGCTTGCAAGACTTATGAGCCAAGCAATGAGAAAACTTACCGCCATTATTAACAAATCACACACTTGTGTTGTTTTTATTAATCAACTTCGTGAAAAAGTTGGAGTTATGTTTGGAAATCCCGAAACAACAACCGGTGGAAAAGCATTAAAATTTTATTCAAGTGTAAGACTTGATGTGAGAAAAAGTGACACCATAAAAGATGGAAATGATGCTATTGGAAGTAGGACCAAAGTTAAAGTTGTTAAAAACAAGCTTGCTCCTCCATTTAAAACTGCCGAATTTGATATTATTTATGGAAAAGGAATTTCAAAAGAAGGATGCGTTTTGGATCTTGCTATTGAAAATAATTTAATTCAAAAAAGTGGGGCATGGTTTGCAGTTAATGGCAATAATATTGCTCAGGGAAAAGAAAATTGTAAACAATATTTGATTGAACACCCAG
>CAVEAP010000103.1:0-1684 GCA_963613725.1 Mediterraneibacter torques | reverse complement strand
ATTTGGAGCAAAAAATAAGAGATATTGTGAAAAATAAACCCATAATTTAACAAAAAATGCTCGTAAAAGAGCATTTTTTTACTTGACTTATACAAAATTTTCGTTTAAAATTATTATGTATAAAATAATTGATAACAAAATGTTTTATATATAATAATAAAAGGGAGAATATAACGAAATGTACAGTATAACATCAAATATGTTAGGTGCTAGTACTGTTTCTTTTGTTGTGTGTTTAATTATAGGAATACTTGCTTTGGTTGTAGGGTTCATTGCAGGTTTTTTTATATTGAAATTTGTTATTGACAAAAAAAGCAAAAAAGCAAGACAAGATGCATTGTCTATTGTTGAAAATGCCAAACAAGAAGCAAAAAACATAACAAAAGAGGCTCAACTTATAGCACAAGAAAATGCCTTAAACATTAAAACAGAAGTTGAAAATGAATTAAATTCAAGACGTGTTGAACTAGAAAAATTAAATGACAGATATTTGCAACGAGAAGAGTTCATTAACAAAAAAGAACAAACTTTGGAAACTAAAAATGAAAATTTGGAGAATCAGCGAAAACAAATTGATAAAAAAGAACAAGAACTAAAAGAGCAATATCAAGAACTTGAAACAAAAAAAGATGAAATTTTTAAAGAACTACAGCATGTTGCTCAAATGACAAAAGAAGATGCAAAAACAATTTTGTTAAAAAGCATTGAAGATGAAGCTCGCCATGATGCTTTAACCATGGTAAGAAACATTGAAGAAGAAGCTTTAAACAATGCCACGAAAAAAGCAAACGAAGTGGTTACACTTGCAATTCAAAAATATTCTGCTGATATTACCAGTGAAAATACAGCAACAACGGTTGCTCTGCCTAATGATGAAATGAAAGGAAGATTAATTGGGCGAGAGGGGCGTAACATTAAAGCAATTGAACAGGCAACGGGCATCGATCTTATTATTGATGACACCCCCGAAGCAATTGTTCTTTCTGGGTTTGATCCTATAAGGCGTGAAATTGCAAAAATTTCGATTGAAAAACTTATGCAAGATGGAAGAATTCACCCAGGAAGAATTGAAGAAACTGTTGCAAAAGTTTCTCGTGATGTTGAACAAGAAATGAAAGAGGTTGGAGAACAAGCTGTTTTGGATGCTGGTGTTCACGGCTTGCATCCTGAAATTATCAGACTTGTTGGGCGTCTTAAATATCGAACAAGTTATGGGCAGAATATGTTAAAACACAGTTTGGAAGTGTCTTATATGGCACGAGCAATGGCAGAAGAACTTGGTTTGGACAGTGAAGTTGCAAAGCGTGGAGGTCTTTTGCATGACATTGGAAAAGCTGTGGATTTTGAAATGGAAGGAACGCATGTAAGTCTTGGAGTTGAAATCGCGAAGAAATACAAAGAAAATGAAAAAGTTATAAATTGTATTGAGGCACACCATGGTGATGTTGAATTTTCTTGTCTTGAAGCTGTTTTGGTTCAAGCAGCCGATGTAATTTCAAGCAGTCGTGTTGGGGCAAGGCGTGAAACATTAGAAAATTATATTAAACGTGTTGAAAAACTTGAAGAAATTTCAAATTCATTTAAGGGTGTTGAAAAGGCATATGCAATTCAAGCGGGTAGAGAAATTAGAATTTTGGTTAAGCCAGAAGAAATTGATGATGCCCAAGCATTGTTTCTGGCAAAA
>CAVEAP010000102.1:0-3101 GCA_963613725.1 Mediterraneibacter torques | reverse complement strand
CTTTCCAAAAAATGTTTTGAAATGCTTGAGCAAAGCAAAGGAAAAATCACTGTTTTGCGAAAGGAATTAGAGGTTTTTGCTGAAAAGCCTTTTTAATTGTAATTTTTGAATTTTTAATTTAATATAATAAAGCATGGAAAATGATTTGAATGCAGAAGTTCAAATTTTGGAGCAAAAAGGCAAAAAGCACAACCACCTAAGCAAAGTGTGGTATGTGGAAATTTTTGTTTTGTCACTGCTTCTTTGTTTTGCGTTTGCGGTGTTTTCACAAATCATGCTTTTGAATGCAAGTTTTTGCTGGGCACTTTTTTTGGTGCTTTTTTTGATTTTTGTAAGCGTTGTTTTTGACATTGTTGGTGTGGCGGTAACCGCAAGTAGCATCAAGCCATTTTTAAAACTCAAACAAAGCGGAAAAACAAAAGGTGTTAAAACTGCAATGTGGTTTGTGAAGCACGCCGACAAAGTGTCATCAATTTGCACTGATGTTGTGGGTGACATTTGTTCCATCGTGAGTGGGGCAAGTGGCATGGCAATTGCTCTTATTTTGGTAAATCAATTTAGCGGAGCAAGTTCGGTGATGCTGTCCATTTTGGTAAGTTCGCTGATTGCCTCATTAACAGTGCTTGGCAAAGCACTGGGCAAAACTTTTGCAATAAACAACCCAACAAAAATTTTGCTTGGAACTTCAAAATTTTTGGAATTTTTTTGGTTTAAAAACAAAAAAACAAGCAAGAAATCAAAAAAAGAATAAAATTTTTTAAAACTCACGCAATCTTCTTGCTTAAAAACAATTAAAAAAATTAAAGCAATTGTCAAAAAATAGTTGCTTTTTTTGAAAGTTTGTTCTATAATTGTTTTAGAACATATGTTTGAGGAGGCGAAATGCTAACAAAATTAAACATAAAAAACTTTGCTTTAATTGATGATTTAAGCATTGATTTCAAAAATGGGTTTGTTGTTTTTAGTGGAGAAACTGGTTCGGGAAAATCAATTTTGATTAACTCGCTAAGTTTTTTGATTGGAGAGCGTGCCGACAAAACTTTTGTTAGGTTTGGCAAGCCGTTTGCGTTGGTTGAGGGTGTTTTTAATGTTGATGCCAAAACAAAAAGTCTTTGTGAAAGCATGGGAATTGAAGTGGATGCAAGTTTGGTGCTATCTCGAAAACTAACTGCCGACGGCAAAAGCGATGTTAGGGCAAATGGAAATTTGCTAAGTGTTTCTATGCTAAAAAAAATAACCACAAATTTGGTGGACATTTATGGCCAACATCAGCACCAGTGCTTGCTTGATGAGGCGTCACACATCAATTTTGTTGATGCCTTTGATGTTCCAAAAGAACTTGAAGAACTTAAACTTGTTTGTGAAAAACTTGCTCAAACAAACAAAAAATTGGGTGTTTTTGGTCAAGATGAAGGTTTTTTGGCTCGCCAAAAAGACATTTTGCAGTTTGAACTTGCCGAAATAAATGAGGCGACTCCAAGCATTGATGAGGAACTTGAACTTTTGGAAAAAAAGAAAAAGTTTTCAAATGTTCAAAGAGTTGCCGAGTGTGTTGATGGGGCAAAAAGTGCTTTTGGGTTTGAAGATTTTTCGGTGGAAAATTCAATTTCTTCTGCCTTGAAAGTTTTAAAAAGTGTTGCAAATGTTGACAGTCAAATTGAAGAGGTTTGTGGCAGGCTTGAATCTTTGAAAATTGAATTTGAAGATGTTGATGAAACCCTTTCTTCAATTTTGGAAAGTTATGATTTTAGCACCGAGGAGTTTGCAAACATGGAACAACGCTTGGAGGTTTTTTCAAAGTTAAAGCGAAAATATGGCGGAAGCATGGAAAGTGTGATTGCCTACATGGAAAAAGTTAAAGAAGATTTAACACAACTTGAAAACAGTGAGCAAGAAATTGAAAAACTTACAAAAGAAAAGCATGATTTAATTGAAAAAGGTGAAAAATTATCTGAAATTGTCAGTCAAAAACGAAAGCAAAATGCAAAAATTGTTGAAGAGCAGGTTGTTCGTGAACTTGCTGGTCTTGGAATGAAAGACAGCCATTTTGAAATTGAATTTTCAAAAGCAAGCAATTTTGGAGAAAATGGTTTTGATGTGGTAAGATTTTTGTTTTCGGCAAATGCTGGGCAACCTTTAAAGCCTTTATCCAAAGTTATTTCTGGAGGAGAAATGTCAAGGTTCATGCTTGCCTTTAAGGTGGTTTTTGGCGGAAAAACAGGGGTGTCAACCATGATTTTTGATGAAATTGACAGCGGAATTGGAGGCGAAACAGGAGTTGCTGTTGGGCTTAAGCTTCTTCAACTTGCCAAAACAAGCCAAGTGTTTGCGGTAACACATCTTGCAAGTGTTGGGGCAATGGCAGACCAGCATTTTCAAATTCAAAAACAAATCTCAAATGGGCAAACTTTCACAACCCTAACCGAACTTGAAGGCGAAGCTCAAATTGATGAAATTGCTCGGCTTGCTGGGGGCTTTAAGGGGCAACTTGCAAGCGAATATGCAAAACAGTTAAAAAAACGAGCCATTCAGGTTAAGTCTTAATTTACTTGTTTTTCCTTACATAATAATTGCAATTTTAAAAAAACTATATTTAAAAGGAGTATAGTTTTTTTATGTTTTTACAAAAAAATCAGCGTTTTTTGTGGTTTTTTTTGATTTCTGCAGTGTTATTTTCATTTTTTGAAACTCAAAATGTTCAAACAATTTTGTTGGACAAGGCAATTTTTGTTTCGGCAAGTCAACCTGAAAAAGTTATTCTTGGTGGAGATGCTGTTGGGTTTTGTTATGAAGGAGAGGGTGTTTTGGTGCTTTCCACAAACCAAAATGCCAGCAGTTGTGTTGATGAAAATCAAATTGTTTTGCAAGAGGGAGATATTATCACAAAAATTGATGACACCTTGGTTTTTTGTTCGCAAGACATTTCAAAGTGTCTTGAAAATTTAAAACAAGATTTTGTAACAGTAACATTTTTGCGTGATGAAAAAACGTTTTCCACAAAAATCAAGCCACATTTTGACAACTTTTCAAACTCTTTAAAACTTGGGGTGTGGACAAAAGATGAAGTGAGTGGACTTGGGACGCTTACTTACATTAACCCA
>CAVEAP010000101.1:1530-3118 GCA_963613725.1 Mediterraneibacter torques | reverse complement strand
ACATAAAATTCGTTTTGTAGCGTAACTAATTAAAAAATTTTTGCTGTTTAACTTCATAAAAACATTATGTGTATTGCAAGTTTTGCGTTTGATACACATTTTTTGTTATGCCATTGTTTTGAACTTCTTTTAAAAAACAAAAAGCACCACAAAGGGTGTTTTGTTAGCGCATTTCAACATTGTGATAAACATTTTGAACATCATCGTTTTCTTCAAGGTTGTCTAGCATTTTTAAAAATGATTCATATTTTCCCTCGTCAAGGGTAATTAAATCAGTTGGCACTTGCTCGATTTCGGCACTTTCAACTTTTAGCCCTGCTCCTTCAACAGCAGTTTTGATTTGTTGAAGTGTGGAAACAGCACCATAAATTGTGAATATTCCATCACCATCGTTTTCAACATCATCGGCATCTGCTTCAAGAGCAAGCATTGTGATTTCATCTTCATTTTTGTTTGGAGCATTTATGACAACAACGGCTTTTCGATTGAACAAAAACGCAACTGAACCCGGCCCTGCAAGAGAACCCCCCGCTTTGTCCAAAATATGGCGAATGTCTGAAGATGTGCGATTTTTGTTGTCTGTTACAATGTCACAAATAACGGCACTTCCACCCGGACCATACCCCTCATAGACAAGTTCTTCATAGTTCACCGAACCAAGTTCTCCTGAAGCCTTTTTGATTGACCTTTGAATGTTGTCATTTGGCATGTTGTTTGCTCTTGCTTTTGCAACAACGGTTGCTAGGCGTGGGTTGTTGGCTGGATCAGGGCCTCCATTTTTTACTGCAATTGCAATTTCTCGTCCGATTTTTGTGAAAACATTTCCACGAGCAGCATCGGTTTTTGCTTTATCTCTTTTTATTGTCGCCCACTTACTGTGTCCTGACATAAAATCACCTTCCTTTTGTTTGTTTTAGTTTTTGTTAGACAAAATATACATTAAAATTCCACCAGAAACAGCCACATTAAGGCTTTCAACATGGTTTTTCATTGGCAAAGAAATTTCCTTGAACTGCATTTGCTCTAATTCCTTGCTGATGCCATGCCCTTCGCTTCCAAGCACAATTCCAAATTGATTTGGAACATCAAACTCTTGAAAAACACTTTGTCCAGACATTGTTGCCGAAAAAATGCAAAACTTTTTTAATTCATTCAAATTTTCAGATGTTATTTCAAAAATTTGAGCATCAAAAATTGTTCCCATACATGAGCGTATGACCTTTGAGTTTCTAAAATCCACACAATTTAGTGCATAGATTTGAAAGTCGCAAGCAACGGCAGAACGTATGATTGTTCCCAAATTGCCCGGGTCACTAACATGGTCCAAAATTAAAAAGTTTTTTGTGGGAGGAGTAAATTTTTTCTTTTCTAATTTTGCAACCGCAACAATTCCCTGTGGCGATTTTGTTTCACACAAAGTTTCTAGCATATAGTCTTGCATTTTGTAGATTGGGCAATTAAAGTTAAAATTTAAATCTTTGCTTACGCAAACCGCTTCAAATTCCACCCCTCTTGAATAAGCGTCAAAAACAAGTCTTTCACCTTCAAGAAGAACCAAATTTGTTTCGTCAACATATTTTTTTTTTTT
>CAVEAP010000101.1:0-1520 GCA_963613725.1 Mediterraneibacter torques | reverse complement strand
TAAGTTTTGCCCAATTTTTTAGTTTTTGATTGTCTTTGCTTAAAATTTGTTCCATTTTTGTCCTTTAAATGCGAAAAAGCAAAGAAAAATCTTTGCCTTTGCTAAAAAATTATTTTGCTTCCTTTGCTTTTGCAACAAGTTCGGCAAATGCTGGAGCATCGTTTACTGCAATGTCTGCCAAAACCTTACGATTAAGGTTGATGTCCGCTTTTTTAAGGCCATTCATGAAAACGCTGTAGGAAATGTCGTTTTGACGGCACGCTGCGTTAATACGAACAATCCAAAGTTTTCTCATGTTGCGTTTTTCAAGTTTACGACCAACATAAGCATAGTTTCCTGATTTTTTAACTTGTTGTTTTGCAATCTTAAACGCTGTGTGTTTAAGACCAAAGTAGCCTTTTGCTTTTTTTAGAATTGCATTTCTTTTTTTGATTGCGTGTGTTCCATTCTTAATTCTCATTTTGTGATACCTCCATTAGACGCCAATTGCTGTCTTGATTTTTGGAGCATCTGCTTTTGAGACTTGTTCTCCGCTTCTAAGACGCATTTTTCTTTTGCTTGTTTTGTGTGTCATTTTGTGCCCTGCATTTTGACAACTTCTTTTAATTACTCCGTTTTTGTTTGCGCGAAAACGTTTTTTTGAAGCATTGTTTGATTTCATTTTTGGCATAATTTGTTTTCTCCTTGTTTATTCTTTGTTTGCTATGTTTTTTGGAGCGAGCATCATTGTGATTACCGTTCCGCCAAGTGTTGGCTTTTGCTCAACTGTGCAGTCTTCTTGAAGCATTTCATAAAATTTGTTCATGTTTTCAATTCCTTGATTTGCAAAACCTGCAAGACGACCACGAACGCCTTTTACCAAAACTTTAACTTTTGCACCAGATTGCAAAAACTTGCGAACAATTTTTGCTTTGAAAAGCATGTCATGTTCTTCAATTCTCATGCTAAGTTCCATTGTTTTAGTTTCAACTGCCTTTTGCTTTTTTCGAGCCTCTTTTTCTTTTTTCTGAGCCTCAAACTTATACTTTCCATAGTTCATAATTTTACAAACTGGTGGATTTGCATTTGGCGAAATTGCCACAAGGTCCAAGCCTTGTTCTTCTGCTTTTTCTTTTGCTTCTTTTAAACTGCAAATTCCAAGTTGCTCTCCTTCACCACCAAGCAAGCGCACTTGCTTTGCAACAATTTGGTCATTTATTGCTAACTCTTTTATAATGTTAACCCTCCAAAAAAAATTTAACAAAAAAGAAGTGAGTATTCAAAATACTCACTTCAAAATATGCAAAATGCCTTTTTATTAAGCCTTTTTTTAACATAATTGTTTTCAACCAATCTAGGAATCCCGACTGGTGAGAAGTGAGCACTTCTTCTTTGTTACGATGTATATTTTAGCATAAATAAAAACAAAAAGCAAGAGTTTTTTGAAAAAATTTAATAAATTATTGTTATGTTAACATAAGTGTGTTAGTAAATGATAAACAACTGCGCACTTGTTTAGATGTTACTCCTAGAGTTCGTGT
>CAVEAP010000100.1:0-3259 GCA_963613725.1 Mediterraneibacter torques | reverse complement strand
ACAAGCGACAAAATTGGCGTTTTGATGAGAGAAAAAAAGATTGATGAAGCAAATGCTTTGAAACTTGTTGTGTCTGACATTAACAAACAAATTGAAGAAAATGAAGCAGTGCTTAATGACCTTAATGCAAAAATAAAAGAACGCATGATGGTGATTCCAAACATTATGGATGAAAGCGTTCCTATTGGCGAAGATGACAGCAAAAATGTTGAAATTGAAAAATTTGGAGAACCAAAAGTGCCTGATTTTGAAATTCCTTATAATGCCGACATTTGCGACAGATTTTGCGGTCTTGACAAAGAATCGGCTGGAAGAACTTCGGGAAATGGATTTTATTTTTTGATTGGCGACATTGCAAGAATTCACTCGGCAATGCTTTCTTATGCTCGTGATTTTATGATTGACAATGGTTTTGAATACTGCATTCCACCATTTTTGATTCGTTCGGAAGTTGTTAATGGCGTTATGAGTTTTGAAGAAATGGACAGCATGATGTATAAAATTGAAAATGAAGATTTGTTTTTGATTGGCACAAGTGAACATTCTATGATTGGGCGTTTTAAGGGACAACACATTCCTGAAGAAAGCTTGCCAATTTGCTTGACATCTTATTCTCCATGCTTTAGAAAGGAAAAAGGTGCTCATGGAATTGAAGAACGGGGGCTTTACAGAGTTCACCAGTTTGAAAAAGAAGAAATGATTGTTATTTGCAAGCCCGAAGAAGCTATGGATTGGTATAACAAAATGTGGGCACTTACGGTAAAATTCTTTAGAAGTTTGGACATTCCTGTTAGAACTCTTGAATGTTGCAGTGGCGACCTTGCCGACCTTAAAGTTAAATCTTGCGATGTTGAAGCGTGGAGTCCACGACAGAAAAAATATTTTGAAGTTGGAAGTTGCTCGACACTTGGCGATGCTCAAGCAAGACGACTTGGAATTAAAATTAAAGGCAAAGAAGGAAACTTTTTTGCATCAACCCTTAACAACACCGTTTTGGCAACCCCACGAGGACTTGTGGCTTTTCTTGAAAACAACTTGAACAAAGATGGCAGTCTTAACATTCCTGTTGCCTTAAGGCCATATATGGGCGGAAAAGAAAAAGTTTTTCCAAAAAAATAACAAAAGGATTGATTTATGACAACCCTCCACTCTGGACATTGGGAGAGATTTAGAAGGCGTATGATTGAAACCGATTCAACAAAAATTAGCGACCGTGAAATTATGGAGCTTGTGCTTCAATATATTTTTACAAGAGGCAACCTTAATGACTTGTCGGCAAGACTTATTGACAAATTTGGAAATTTTTCAAATGTTTTAAACGCAAATGTGTCTGACCTTGTTGAAGTTGAGGGCATAAGCAAAACAAGTGCTGAAAAAATTTTGTTACTTCCCAAAATAATAAATTTTTATAATATTGAGAACACTAAAACTTTTGACCCAAAAATGGACACAAAAGAACTTTGCAGAAATCTTGCAACAAAATATTTGTATGGACTTAAAACCGAAAGGCTTTATATGTTTTGTGTGTCCAAATTGGGCAAACTTAAAAAAGTTGTGCTTATTGGACAAGGTTATGATTCGTGTTCAAATTTGGACCTTGGGCAAATTCTTGCTCGTGCCACTGAAAATCATTCAAAATATGTTTATTTGGCACACAATCACCCCGATGGAAAAATGGTTCCAAGTGATTCAGACATTCACTTTACCATAAAACTTGCAAAAATCATGCAACTTTCGGGCATAAAACTTGCTGACCACCTTATTGTTTGTGGCAACAATTGCTATTCTTTTGACCTTGATGGTGACCATCTTATTGAAAAACTTATTAACACAGTTTAAAAAAAGAACATATTGATTGCAAATTTTCAATGTGTTCTTTTTGTTTTTTATTTTAAAATTGTTTTTATGTTTTGTTTTATGAGTTCCACACTTGGTTGAAGATAGGTTTCATCATCAAACCCAAACATTGCACCCAAAAACATTGTTTCAAGCATGAAAAACATAAAAAGTTGACCGAGTGAAAATTCATCAACACGCTCTAAAATAATGTTTTGGCTCACACGATTTTGTTGAAACAATGCTTGCTCTGTTGCCTTTTGTGAAGCGTTGCAGATTGTTGACAAATTTTGCCCTACCAAATAGTCATCAATAAAGCCGTTTTCAAATTTTGGAACTTTTTTGTCTTTTTTAAAGTTTTTTACAGTTAAAAAAGTTATGGTTTTGTCATAAATTCCTTCAAGGCAAAGTTGAAGTTGGCTGTGCTGGTCAACTGTTCCCAAAGCACTTACGGTTGTTTGCCCAAAATATTTTTGTGTTTTTCCGTTGTCAATACATTTTCCAAGACTTTCAGCCCAAAGTTGACACCACCACGAAGAAAACACTTTTAGGCTGTCGGCATAAGGCATCAAATAGGCAACATTCAACCCCTTTTCAACACAAATTTTTTGAATTAGCCCCGCCTTTAGTGCTGGGTTTTTGTTTAAATCTTTTGAAGAGCATCTGTCAAGCATTGCCTTTGCCCCGCTTAGCAGTTTTTTAATGTCAACACCAACTGACGCTGCTGGCAACAACCCCACTGCCGACAAAACTGAAAATCTGCCACTAAGGTCATCGGAAAACCAAAAGATTTTGATGTTATGCTCGTTTGCCCAATTTGAAAGTTTGCTGTTTTGATGTGCTGTGATAACACAAATGTTTTTGCTTAAATCTTGATTTTCTTGATTAAGTCTTTGCACAACAAGTGAAAGTTGAACCAAAGTTTCTAATGTCCCCCCACTTTTCGTAACACAAAAGAACATGGTTTTTTTGATGTCAATTGAATCCAACAGACTTTCAAATTTTTCAGGATTTATGCTGTCACGCACATACCATTTTGGTTTGCCATGTCTTACCTCAGCATTTTTTTTGAATGCAAGGTCGGTTAAAGCAGAAAAGATTGCTCTTGCACCCAAAGCCGAACCACCAACACCCAAAACCACAAAATTTTCAAACTCTTTTGAAACAAAATCTCCATAGGCTTGAATTTCTTCAACATCTTTCGGTGATGTTACTGTGCTTAAAATTGCTTTTTCATACTTGTTAGAATTAAGCAAAACTTTTTCAAAGGCTTGATTTGCAATGTTCAAATTATTTTCCAATTCTTGCTGTGACACAGCATGCTCATTTTCATTATGATAACTTTCTTTCATCATGTAAGAAAAGTTAAATTCAATTTCATTTTCCACAAAAATTTCCTCCTTGTGTTAAATTCTATATTATC
>CAVEAP010000099.1:0-3351 GCA_963613725.1 Mediterraneibacter torques | reverse complement strand
TTTTGATTTTGTTGTAAAATATCTTGCATAGGAGAAAATATGGAAAAACCCTTGAACTACGCCCCCAAACATTCTGGGCAAGTTTATCTTTTGGCACTTGCTGTTCCTCTTTTTGTTTCGCTTGTGTTTTCGCTGGTGGCAACCTCAAACGAATCACTTCAATCAAACATTGTTTTTTTAAGCATTTATCGTTTGTGTCTTGCAGGAGCATTGGTTGGAATTTTCTTTTTGTTTAACAAAGCACAAAACATAAGTTACAGCGAATGTGGAATTAAAAACAAAACAAGCCCTTGGGTTGTGATAATTGCAGTTTTGGGAGTGATTGCACTTGTTTTTCTTTCAAATCCTTTTATTTCTTGGATTGACTATGGCTTAAGCCTTTTGGGAATTAAAGTTGACGGAAGCATTGGGTTTTCGCTTGAGGGATTTTGGCAAGTTTTGCTTGCAGTTGTTATGATGGCACTTTTGCCCGCTGTTAGTGAAGAACTAATTTACCGAGGCATGATTTTAAATGGACTGCGAAGTCTTGGAAAATGGCCAAGCATTTTGCTTTCTGCCACCGCATTTTGTTTGATGCACACAAACATTCCACAATTTCCTTATACCTTTTTGCTTGGAATTTTGCTGGGACTTGTGATGTATGAAACAAAATCGCTTTGGCTGACAATGTCCATGCACTTTGCAAACAACTTGATTGTAATTCTTTCCATGGCAATCTTTGGTTCATCAGACATCAAAACTGAGGCAACCTCAACACCAATTTGGCTTGCAATTTTAATGTTTTTGGGAGCAATTTTGGTTGTGTGGCTTGTTTGGTTTTTAACAAAAAAAATTCACACAAAAAAACATGGCGAAATTGTTTGCCAAAAACAAAAAGCAAGTTTTGTTGAACTAAGTTGGCTTTTGTCTGGCTTTGCTTTGGCAATTGTTTTGACAATTATATTTACGCTAGGTTAAATTATAAAACACATTTAATGTTATTAAAAAGGAGTTTTTATGGAAAAAGCACCAAAAATAACCAACAAATTTGCATTTTTTGGTGGGCTTGCATACTTTGTTTCTATGCTAGCATTTTTTGTCATAAAAGTTTTGGCATCTTTTGGCTACCTTAACTTTCCATATGCTGATTATGTTTTTAAAATTGTTATTCAAATTGGGCTAATGGTGGTGCTTCCGCTTACGCTTTTTGTGATTTTTACAAAAACAAAACCCAAAAAAGCGTTGGAGTATTTTTCGTTCAGACCAATTAGTGCAAAAATGGTGGGACTTTCATTTTTGTTTGGAATTTGTGCTTTTGTTTTGGTGGTTTTTGTAAGCAGTTTTTGGTCAAGTTTTCTTGGGCTTTTTGGAATTGCACAAGGTTCTTCGAGCGGAGGAGATTACAGCGTTGCAAGTTTTTTTGTGGGACTTGCGTTTACGGCACTTTTACCCGGAATTTGTGAAGAAACAACCCACCGTGGAATGCTTTTGTTTAGTCTTAAAGGAAATGGTGCCATAAGAGCGGTTGTTTTAAGTGGACTTTTGTTTGGACTTATGCACCTCAACATTTTTCAATTTGGCTATGCCTTTGTTGTTGGAATGCTTTTTGGTGCTGTAACTCTTTTGACAAAATCAATTTTCCCTGCAATGATAATGCATTTTACAAACAATGCTTTAAGTTTGGTTTGGACCTACAGCCTTAACAGTGATTGGCTAAGCAATCCAATTACAACAGGAATTGTGAACTTTTTTGAAAACAGTAATGTGTTTGTGGGAACACTTGTTGAAATTTTGATTTTAACCATAACCTTGTGGTTTGCCTACTTTTTGTTTGTTAAAATGTTTGATGAATCAAAAAAAATGGCATTCTATCGTTTTAAGAAAAAATTTTTAAAGCAAGCAAAAAACAGCAAACTTGAACAAGAAATTGACCTTTGTGATGACAAACAAATTTTTCAAATTTACCACAATGCACAACTTTTGAAAATTCAAGAACAACTTTCGCTTAACAATGAAAATTTGATAAATACAACTAGCATCAGCGGTTCAAAAGCATTTGAATTTATGCTGAGCGGGAAATTTAACCCCCCACAAAAACCAAAACCTTTGGACAATTTGTTTGTTTATCTTTCAATTGGACTGGGTGCAATTGGCACAATTTTGCTGGTTGTTTTGGCTTTGATTTTGTAAATAAAAAAACTAATAACTTTTGAGAATTTTTGCATATACTTTTTTTTGTGAAAATATTTGAAAATCGTTTGCTATTTTTAAAATTTTTGTGTATAATAATTTGGAAATTTAAGGAGGTTTTTGGTTGTGTTTGAAATGCTTGGTGCTTTTGATTATTCAATGATTTCTTCAATTGCAAAATATGTTTTGTGGGGAACAATTGTGCTTGGTGTAATTTTCTTTTTGATTTTTTTGTCATTTGTTGTAAAAAAACTAAAATACAACAAACAAATGAAACACAACAAAAAAGAAAAAGAAAAACTAATAAAAGCTTATGACCAAAAAATTCAACAACTTGAACAAGCGAACGCCAAAAAAGAGGTTTGACCTCTTTTTTTTAAAAATTTTAATTTTTAGGTTAAATTTTCTTTACTTTTTTAAAATTTTTTTATATAATATAAACAAAAAGAGGTGCTTTTCATGATAAAATTTACATCAAAAATTGGTCCATATGCTTTTTTGCTGTTTTCCTTTATGGTTGCATTAAATCTTTGTGCCACAATGATTTGGGGAGTTTTTGGAATTTGGATTCCATTTGCAATTATCACAACAATCAATTTGTTGTTTGTTTTTCCTAAATATTTTGGAACTTTTTATTACCTTAAAGAAGATGAGTTAAGAATCACAAGTTTTTGGTTTTGCATCAACAAAAAAATTGCCTATGAAGACATTGTGGTTGCCATTCCAAAACAAATGACTGGAATTTTCCCTGCCCTTTCCAGTGATGGAATTGAAATTGTTTATATGGAAAAAGGCAAAACAAAGCAAACTTTTGTGAGCCCTGCAATGTTTGAAACATTTTTAAATCAATTAACCGACAACATCATGGTTTCAAATGTTTTAAAATCAGACAGAGCAAGCACTAGCGATGAAACAAAACAATATCTTATTAAAAAGCAAGAAATTGAAGAAGAAAAAGCAATTAGAAGCAAAAAAGACAAATCAGAAAAATTGACAAAAGAAACAACTTCACTTTCTAAAAAAAAGTTTTCAGAGCCAACCAAAAAGCCCGCCAAAAAAACAGTTAAAAAAGTTGCAAAAAAATAACAAAAAATTCACATTTCCACATTGTTAACACATAAAAAAAGAGTTTTACCAAAAAAGTAAAACTCCTTTTTTCATTTAAATTATATTTTTTAATTG
>CAVEAP010000098.1:0-3379 GCA_963613725.1 Mediterraneibacter torques | reverse complement strand
GTTGATGTTCACAGCAAAAAAATAATTGCAAACAAAAAATTGTTCTTGGAGGTTACACAAAGTGAAGATTGATGTTCTAACGCTTTTTCCAAACAGTTTTGCACCACTTGAGGAGAGCATTGTTGGTAGAGCAAGAAAATCAAACAAAATAACACTTAACATCACAGACATCAGGGCATTTTCAACCGACAAACATCACAAATGTGATGACACGCCTTACGGGGGCGGAGAGGGAATGATAATGACACCTCAACCACTTTGGGATTCAATTTCAAGCGTTTTAATGCCAAATTCTTTTGTGGTTTATATGTCGCCAAAAGGCGAAACACTAAATCAAAAAATGATTGAAGAATTGGCTCAAAAACCGCATTTGGTTGTTGTTTGTGGGCATTATGAAGGCATTGACGAACGCATTATTGAGCATTTTGTAAACAAAGAAATCAGCATTGGAGATTACATTCTCACAGGGGGCGAGTTGCCAGCAATGGTTCTTATTGACGGAGTGGCAAGACTTCAAAAAGGTGTTTTGCACAATGAAAATTCTTTTAAAAATGAAACTTTTTCAAACAATTTGCTTGAATTTCCGCAATATACAAAGCCAGCAGAGTTTAAGGGCTACAAGGTTCCCGAAATTTTGCTCTCAGGAAATCATCAAGAAATTGACAAATGGAGATTGGAGCAAAGCATCAAGTTAACAAAAAAGCGTAGGCCAGATTTGCTTAAAAACAAAAAGGAGTAAAGTTTTATGATGATTCAATGGTTTCCGGGGCATATGACAAAAGCCATCAGAACAATGGAAAAGGACATTAAGGTGGTTGACCTTGTTGTTTATGTTTTAGACGCAAGAGCGCCGTTTTCTTGTGTTAATCCAAAATTTGCCGAAGTTGTTGGTGGCAAGCCCATAATTTATGTGCTTAACAAAAGCGACCTTGCCGATGAAAAGCAAAACAAAAAATGGCAAAATTATTTTACTGGCGAAAATTCAGTTTGCATAATGCTAAATTCAACACAAACAAATTCCAGCAAATTGTTGCTTGAAAAAGTTGATGTGCTTTTGTCAAAAAAGAATGAAAAATATGACAAAAAAGGCGTAAAAATGGTCAATCGTGCCATGGTAATCGGTGTTCCAAACAGTGGAAAAAGCACATTAATCAACAATGTTTGTGGAAAATACAAAGCAACAACAGGAAACAAGCCGGGGGTAACAAAAGGAACACAATGGGTGCGGATTGGTGGAACTTTTGAACTTCTTGACACCCCGGGAACCTTGTGGCCATCTTTTGAAAATCAAGAAGTTGCAAAAAATTTGGCATACATTGGAAGCATCAAAGATGAAGTTGTTGACCAAACCGAACTTTCACTTGATTTTATTGAAAAACTAAAAAACATTTGTCCAGATTTTTTAAAAGTTCGCTACAATGTGAATTTGGACCAAACTCCAGTCCAAATTTTGGAAGAACTTTGTCAAAATCGCAAATTTTTGATTCGTGGTGGAGAGGTTGATTATGAGCGGGGTGCAAAAGCCCTTTTTGATGATTTCAGAAAAGGTCGTATTGGTAAAATCACTCTTGAAAAACCAGAAGATTACAAGTTGAATTAGGGGAATTTATGTTTGAATTTGAAAAAACCTATCAAAGTCAAGGTTACAACTTGATTGCGGGAATGGATGAGGCTGGGCGAGGTCCTCTTGCAGGACCTGTTGCCTGTGCATCGGTTATTATGCCACTTGATGATGTGATTGATGGCATAAATGACAGCAAAAAACTTAGCGAAAAAAAACGAGAAATGCTTTATGAACAAATTATTGAAAAAGCAATATCTTTTAAAATTTGTTTTGTTGATGAAAAAACGATTGATAAAATTAACATTTTGGAAGCAACAAAACAAGGAATGCAAAATTGCATAAAAGGAATGGCAATTCAGCCAGATTTTGTTTTGGTTGATGCAGTAAAAGGGCTAAATTTGGGTGTTCCTTATCTTCCCATAATTCATGGAGATGCGCTTTCCTACAACATTGCGTGTGCGTCCATTCTTGCAAAGGTCACTCGGGACAGGTTTATGCTTGAAATGGACAAAGATTATCCGCAATACAACTTCAAAAAACACAAAGGCTATGGAACAAAAGAGCATATTGAAAACCTAAAAAAGTTTGGGAAATGCCCAATTCATCGCAATTCTTTCATAAAACATTTTGTGGGAGATGAAAAATGAGCAAAGACAATCTTTGGTTAGCAGAAGAAAATTTTTTAAATATTGAACTTGGCAGAAAAGGTGAAAAAATGGCACAAAAATATTTAAAAAAGCAAAAATACAAAATTTTAGAAACAAACTTTAACACCAAACTCGGCGAAATAGACATAATTTGCCTAGACAAAAAAGAAAAACAAATTGTTTTTGTCGAGGTAAAGGCAAAAACTTCAGACTATTTTGGTTTGCCCAGAGAAATGGTTGATGAACAAAAACAGCGCAAAATAGAGCGTGTTGCAACCCTTTATCTCATGCAAACACACCAAACCGATGTCAACTTTCGTTTTGATGTTGTTGAAATTCTTGGGGGAAGTTTAGAGCATATCAAAAATGCTTGGTAAAAATTCAAGAATCGACAAAAAAGGATAAATTAGTTAAAATTTTAGAAAAAATTTTTTAATATTTAAAAAAACTTGTCAAAAAACTATTGCGTTATATTTTTTTATATGATATAATAGAATATGACTCGGGTGGTCCTCTGTTATTGTTTGGGAAAACCACAATTTGGTTCCAGACCTCAAACAATCATATTCAGCCATTTTTGAATATGTTGGTTATATGTAAACAAAAGGTGCATCAACATGAACACTTGGACAAAAATCTTGTATGGAGGTAATATAGTCAATGAACATGATTTCAACTTTAGAGCGTGAAGGCTTAAAAGAGCAAAGTGCAAACTTCAACATTGGAGACACAGTTCGTGTTTATGTAAAGGTTGTTGAAGGCGACAAAGAGCGTTTGCAAGCCTACGAAGGTGTTGTAATTTCTCGTAAGAATGGAAGTATTCGTGAAACTTTCACTGTCCGAAAAGTTAGCTTTGGTGTTGGTGTGGAAAGAACATTTCCAGTTCACTCTCCACGAATTGACCGCATTGAAGTTGTTCGTAAAGGAAAAGTTCGCAGAGCAAAACTTTACTACTTGCGTAACCTTTCAGGTAAGAAAGCAAAAATCAAAGAAGTTTTGTAATAACACCACAAATATAAAAACACACATTCAGTGTGTTTTTTTTGTTTTTTATTGCCCCTTATATAATAAGTAGGCAAGAATGCCACCTCCAAATACAACCCCCGAGAGAGCCACACACCTCATGTCATACCGAGCGAAGCGTTAGCGAAGTCGAGCGTATCTGGAC
>CAVEAP010000097.1:0-3388 GCA_963613725.1 Mediterraneibacter torques | reverse complement strand
AAAATCAAACAAAAACAAACCAAACAAAGAACAAGAAATTTTTTCATACAAAAATTATTGCCATCAAAAAAAATTTTAAAACAACCAAATGCAGTCAATTTTTTTTGAAAAATGTTTTGATTTATTTTTCTTTTGTGTTATAATAAAACATATACAAAAAATGGAGAAAAGGAAAATGAAAACAAAAAACAACACGCAAATAATTTGCACTTTGGGGCCAGCATCGGCAAAAAAAGAAATTATTGAAAAAATGATGCAAAAAGGCATGACAGTTGCCCGCATCAACATGAGCCATGGAACCTATGAAAGTTTGCAAGAAATCATCAACGAACTTGCTCCTCTTAGAAAACAAGGTCTAAAACTTTTAATAGACACCAAAGGTCCAGAAATGAGAATTGGCACTTTTGAAAAAGGTAAAATTGAACTAAAAAAAGGTCAAATGTTCACATTTTCAACTGAAAAATGTCAAGGCACACAAGAAAAAGTTTTTCTTAAATACAAAGGACTGCTAAAACAAGTTAAGGTGGGCGACATAATTTTTGCAAACGATGCAAAAATTCAATTAAAGGTTGTTGAGGTGGGCAAAAAAGACATTTTGTGCAAAACTGTTTTTGGAGGGACACTTTCAAACAACAAAAGCCTTAATGTTCCAGGAGTTGTTCCACACACTGCATTTTTGTCAGAAGTTGACAAGCAAGACATTTTGTTTGGAATCAAAAACAAAATGGACTATCTTGCACTGTCCTTTGTAAGCACCGCACAAAATGTTGTGGACATCAAAAAGTTTTTAAAGCAAAACAAATATGAAGATGTAAAAATCATAGCAAAAATTGAAAACTCCTCAGGTGTTCTTAATGCGGGGAAAATTTTGGATGAATGTTATGGACTTATGGTTGCTCGTGGAGATCTTGGAGTTGAAATTCCTCTTGAAAAAGTTCCAGTAATTCAAAAAAAACTTATTTCACTTTGCAATGTTCGTTGCAAATTTGTGGTTACGGCCACAGAAATGCTTGAAAGCATGACAACAAACCGAAGACCAACAAGGGCAGAGGTCAATGACATTGCCAACGCAATTTATGATGAAACCAACGCAACAATGCTTTCAGGTGAAACTTCGGTTGGAAAAAATCCAGTTTTGGTTGTTGAAACAATGTCAAAAATTATTGCCGAAGTTGAAAATCATCTTTACAACACAAAAAATGAAAATTTAAGTTTCTAAAAAATTTTGGTGTTTGCCCTAAAAATGTTCTTCAAAAATTTTGAAAACAAGTTATTGACTTTAAAGGGTTTGTGTGATATAATGAAACCACATAAAGGTGAAGGAGACAAAAAAGAATGGACAATGAAAAAATTAATAAAGTTAAAGAAATTATAGAAAGAGGGCAACAAACAAAAGACAACAGAAAGCCAAAAGGAATACGCTCAAGCATTCCACCAAGTTATTTAAGTCAAGGAAATGCAGACATTAACAAAAGCAAATATATTAAAAATGCAGATAAGGGCAGAGAAAAAGTTTTGGAAAAAGTATGGGTAAAACCAGAACCAGAAGAAAACAGAAAAAAAGAAAAAGGTCCAGAAATGTGTAGATAAAAAAGGTCGTTTCGGCCTTTTTTTGTTTGTAAAAAATGTTTCATCACCACATGAAGATGTTTCCTTTACCTATTCTTTATATTATATTACATTATATATTCTTTTTCAAAAAGCAAAAAGTCAATCACTAACAATGCTTATTTGCCACTTGATAATTTTTTTTAAACAAACAATTCTCAAAAAATAGGGTTGTTTTTAAATAAAATTAAATGTTTTTACCCTCAAAATTTGGCTTAAAATCTAAAAAAAATGGAAAAAACAAAAAAATGAAAAAAATTTTAAAAAATTTGTCATAAAACGCTTGACAAATTCATAAACTAGTTTTATAATGTTGGCAGTCAAAGGACGAGAGTGCTAACAAATGAGCAAAGAACAGTGCTAGCACTTAGGGAGGAATTTTATGACCGATGACGAAATTGTGTTAAGTGAGCGAAAAAAACAAATACTTTTAAGTGCTGTTGAAGACTACATTCAAGAAGCCAGCCCAATCACAAGCAGTGCAATTCAGCACAAGTGTGCAAAAGAGTTAAGCACAGCAACGCTACGAAATGAATTAAATGCGTTGGAAGCAATGGGTTATTTAAAGCAACTTCACACATCAAGTGGAAGAGTGCCAACTTCAAAAGGCTACAGATTTTATGTGAACAGCATGATGGGAGATTTGCCATTAAACAAAGATGTTTTAAATGAAATACATTCTTTGTTTGAAAAAAGAACGGTTTATCTTGGAGATATGATAAACGAAATTGCTTCAGTAATAAGCAAGGCAACAAACTATCCCACAATTGTAATGATGAAAGGGTTTGAAAAATTAACCATAAGAAACATAAAGATTATTCCATTACTCACAAAACAAGCACTAATATTAATTGAAACAAACAGTGGTGTCATCAGTAACAGCATGGAAAGTGATGAAAACATTCCTCAGCAAAGTTATATTGACGCAAGCAATCTTTTGACTCAAACATTCAAAAACTGCACAGTGGCTGATATGATAAAAGGAATGGAAGGCCACAAACAAGAAATGTCAAAGCAGTTACAAGAGTTTTCGGTGATTTTTGACACTTTAATAAAATCACTTTCAAGTTTGGTGGAAAGACTTTCACAAAATGGAAACATCACAGCAAAAGGCGAACTAAAACTTTTGGGAAATCCAGAATACAGCAATCCCGAAAAAGCAAAACAAGTGATTGACATTTTGTCCAATCCAAACGAAATAAAAGAGGTTTTTGACGACACAACCTCAGATGTATCCTTTAAGATAGGAAACGAAATTCCTGTTGAAGAACTAAAGGATTGCAGTATTGCCCAAGCCGACTACAAGGTTGATGGGCAAAGCATTGCAAGCATTGGCATAATTGGTCCTCAGCGAATGGACTATGCCAAAATTGCAAGTGCCTTAAAATTTGTTGTGGGTGAATTTGAAAACATGAAAGCATTAACCCACGAAGAAAAATCTAACAAGAAGAAGGGGGAAAACTAACTTGAGTAAACACAAACACAAACACCACGACTATCATCGTGATGACCTAAACGAAAGACCAAAAAGTCAAGAAGAACTTCAAGAAAAACAAACTTCACCAGTTGACCCTTATGCAGGAGAGGAAGTTGAAGAACTTCATCCACCGCAAGACTTAAACCTAAAACTTCAAATTGAAAAAGAAAACAGTCTTGCTCTAACAAACATGCTAAAAACCCTTCAGGCTGATTTTGAAAATTACCGCAAACGCAATGCAAATCTAAAAAAAGAAGCCTATGACGAAGGCGTTGCTGATGTAACAAAACGAATGCTTAATTG
>CAVEAP010000096.1:1643-3403 GCA_963613725.1 Mediterraneibacter torques | reverse complement strand
CTGAAAGAACTTTGCAATCTTGAACCTGATTTTTTTTCCATTGACACACAAAAAAACCCTTTTTTGGAAAAAGAAATTGAGCATTTTCAAAATGGTCTTGCCGATGAGGAAACCGCCCGCTTTGTAAGTCAGCACAAACAAAAAATTCAAACCGAAACCGCACTTCTTTGGGCTGAACGAAACATGAACGACTATCAAAAACTTGCTGAGTTTTTAAAAAATTCAAACTATCCAAATTCCTTTAAGGCACTTGTTTTGGAAGAAGCACTTTTTAACACTTTTCGCTTTCATGGAAACAAACTTTTGGTGGAAAAAAGACAGCCACACAAAACAATTTGCGACCTTCCAAATTTTTCGGGAATTGTGATTGACCACATTTTTCAAAACGCCAAAAATGGTTCTTCCTTTAAAACGCTTTACAAAAACGCACAAGACCTTTTTTATGCCGAAAAAGAAAAAGCCGAACAATCGGCAAAAACAAAAAACCTTGAAACTTTTGGCAAAGGCACTTGGCTTGTTTTTCCAAGCAAAGCAAAAGACAAAACTCATTTTGAAAAAAATGTGCATGACCTAAAAGAACTAATCAACAAAAACCAAATTGACTGGTGCACAGGGAATGATTCAGGGGACATTCAACTTGCAAAAGGCGATTTTTGTGTGTTTGTGGACAATAACAAAAAACCACGAATTGCCGTTCTTTTAAGCGGTTCAACTTTGGAAGAAATTCGTGGAATCAAAAATGGGTTTTCTCAGGAAATTGAAGATGAATTCCGTGATGTTGCCATTGAATTTTTGCAAAACAATTTGCACCTTGCAAATGCCAAAGAATGGCTGGCAAAAGAAGAGTGGAACGAAAGGCTTGTAAATTACACAAAACAAATTAAAAACAAAACCTTTCAAAAACAGCAAATTCCTTTTATGCTTCAAGACCTTGTGAAAGATGACTACAAAGCCCACTTCAATGAAAACAGCAACAAGGTTGCTTTGCGAGAGGCTCTTCAAGAAATTAATGACATGATGTGCGAGCATCTAAAAATTCCAAAAAACAGCAAAATTTGCTATGAATTTGTAACCGAGGGCAAAGCACGAAGAAATGCCGATGCGGAATATATTTTTGGAAGTCTTTGCTTGTTTGGGTTTGTGGCAAGAAATGGCGAACTAAAAAATCTTAAAAAAGTTTTTGGAAGTGTGTCCTTAAAAAATTGTAGCATTGACCTCAAAAATCTTGAAACGATTGGACAAAATTTGTCCCTTTATGGCAACCTTGAAAATCTTGATTTGGGTGTTTGTGTTGTCGGCAAAAATGTTGAAGCGTTTGGAGCGGAATTTACCACTCTTAAAAACCTTGAACAAGTTGGCGGAAACATGAATTTGAAGCAAACCGAAGCATTTAACGCAAAAAATCTTTGCTCGGTCAAAGGCAGTCTTAACCTAAAACATTGCCAAGCACACCATTTTGGTGCATTAAAAAATGTTGGGGGCGAAGTTACGGTGGAAAGTTGCAAAGAAATCAGTTTTCCAAAACTTAACTACATTGGTTCTTCGCTTGACATTTCCAAAAGCGAAAACATTGACCTTAACGGGCTTAAAAATGTTGATGGAATGATGATTTTTGTTAACACAAAAAATGTTCAAGCAAAAAACTTGAAAAAAGTGAAAAGCGAAGTTATTTGCCCACCAAAGAAAAATCAAAATGTTGATTTGGGAAATTTTGAAAAACAAATTGCAGAGGAGTTTGCCTCTCATTAAAAGGAGAAAGA
>CAVEAP010000096.1:0-1633 GCA_963613725.1 Mediterraneibacter torques | reverse complement strand
AAATCAGAAATTTTTGATATTAACACCAACATTTACGACCAAAAAGATGCCGACTCTTTTTCCTACAAAATGAAAAAGGGGCTGGATGAAGAAATTGTTCGTGAAATCTCAAAACAAAAAAATGAACCTGATTGGCTTTTAGAGTTACGACTTAAAGCCCTAAAAACTTTTTCAGAACTTTCACTTCCAACTTGGGGGCCAGACCTAAGCGAACTTGACATGGAAAACATTTCCACCTACGTCCGCCCAAAAACCGACATGAAATCAAATTGGGAAGATGTTCCCGACACAATCAAAAACACCTTTGACCGACTTGGAATTCCAAAAGCCGAGCGGGAATATCTTGCGGGAGTTGGCGCTCAATATGACAGCGAAGTTGTCTATCACTCCATCAAAAAAGATTTGTTAGAGCAAGGGGTTGTTTACACCGACATTGATTCGGCAATCAAAGACTATCCCGAACTTGTGCAAGAATATTTTTCAAAATGTGTGCCAATTTTTGACCACAAATTTATTGCACTTCACTATGCCGTTTTCAGTGGCGGAAGTTTTGTTTATGTTCCAAAAGGCAAAAAACTTGAAATGCCACTTCAAAGTTACTATCGTCTTAACTCGCCCGAAAGTGGACAATTTGAACACACCTTGATTGTGGTTGATGAGGGGGCAAGTTTGCATTTTATTGAGGGTTGCTCTGCTCCAAAATACAGCAAAATAAATCTCCACGCTGGGTGCGTTGAATTGTTTGTGAAAAAAGGTGGCTATTTGCGATATTCCACCATCGAAAACTGGTCAAAAAACATGCTTAACCTTAACACCAAAAAAGCAATCATCGAGCAAGATGCCGAAGTAACTTGGGTTTCGGGCAGTTTTGGAAGCAAAATTTCCATGCTTTATCCAATGAGCGTGTTAAAGGGGGACAACTCAAAAACTTCTTTCACTGGAATTAGTTTTGCAGGCAGTGGACAAAACCTTGACAACGGTTTTAAGGCGGTTCACATTGGAAAAAACACCAAAAGCGTTGTGAACGCAAAATCAATTTCAAAGGGTGGCGGAATTTCAACTTTCAGGTCAAGCCTAAAAATTTTGGCAAGTGCAAAAAACTCAAAATGCAGTGTGGGTTGTGATGGGCTTATGCTAGACAGTTTGTCCCGAAGCGACACCATTCCAACCAGCCAAATCGAAAACAGCACTTCCACCTTTTCTCATGAAGCAAAAGTTGGAAAAATCAGCGAGCAAGCATTGTTTTATTTGATGAGCCGTGGGCTTGGCGAAGATGATGCAAAAGAACTTATTGTAAAAGGTTTTGCCGACCCAATTTCAAAAGAACTTCCAATGGAATATGCCGTTGAAATGAACAGGCTTATCTCATTGGAACTTGAGGGAGGTGCAAAGTGATAAAAGCAAACAAAAGCCCAGTGCTTACGGCAAACAATTTTGGCATAAATTTTGTGGAACTCAAACCCGAAGTTTTTAAAAAATCCAATGATGATTTTCAAAATTTCAGCCTTAAAAACAGCCAAATTGCACGCATTTCAAAATGCCCAAACTTTCATTTGTCAAGCCCAATTTCAAAAGGAATTGCAAGCATGAGGGCAAATGCAAGTTTTCAGCTTGAAATTCTTAAGTCAAGCGC
>CAVEAP010000095.1:0-3523 GCA_963613725.1 Mediterraneibacter torques | reverse complement strand
GATACTTGGGCAAAAATGCCTTTTATGGCCCCGTGGTCAAGCGGTTAAGACATCACCCTTTCACGGTGGTAACACGGGTTCGATTCCCGTCGGGGTCACCAATAAAAACCAGTTAAACTTTTTGGCTTAACTGGTTTTTTGTTTTAACAAATCAGGCTTTATAAAAAAATATTGACAAACAAAAAATTGTTATAACAGCAAATTTTATTGTCAAAAATTCATAAAAAAGTTTAAAAATGAAAAAATATAAATTTTTAATATTTAGTTGATTTAAAACTAATGTTATGTTAAAATTTTAACAAGCAAAACAAAAAGATTGCCCCGCAGGACAATCTTTTTTTAATATTTTTTGATAACCCACAAAAATTCATAACATTTTTAAAATCTTTTTAAAAGAATTTGTGTCCCCATAAAGATTTTCATGAATTTTTTCACTTTTCAAAAGTTCTTTAACCGCTTGTTCAAATTTTTCCATTTCGGCTTTGTCATAATCTTCTGTTAAAGCATAGGCTTTGTCGTAGTAGTAAAATTTGTTGTTAAAAATGTATTTGCTGTCTTTTAGTGTCATAAAAATGTGATAGTCATCAGAAAACAAATCTTTTCCATAAGCCAAATTTTTGTTGTAAGAAAGATTTAAGGCATTGCAAATTGTTGGATAAATGTCCCAAACCGAAACAAAATCATCAACAACAACTCCGCTTGTGTAACTGTTTTCACCTTTGTATTTTGCAATCATTTTTTGGTCATAAATCACCGCACCCAAGTTGTAGGCTTTAACATTACACTTGTTTGTGCCAGAGCCATAAATTCCACGAAGGTTGTAACTTATGTCATCAAAATAAGCATTGTGGTCGGGATACAAAACAACGGTGGTGTTTTCTAGGTTGTTTGTTTCTTTAAGTCTTTCAAAAATCAAACTTAAAGTTTTGTCTAGGTCCATCATTGCAGATTTGTAATACAAAAACTTGTCCAAGTTAGCTTTTTCTTTAACCTCTCGTGGCACAAAACCTTGACTTTCCATGTAGTCAAAAAGGTTTTCAAGTTTTTGATTGTCGCTTGTAAGAATTTCATAATATGGCTTTATGCAATCTCGCATTTCATAGGAACCATGTGTTGTGATGGTTGCATAGGCAGACATAAACCTTCCCTCGTTTGGAATAAATTTTTCCATGTTGAATTCAATGAAGTTTGAATCACGCATAAGAACCCATGTTGCTGGATGAAAATCGTAAGAATTGTTGTTTTGTTTGTTATATTCTTTTATTTCACTTTCTTGAAGGTCGGCAAAATAAAGTTCATCAAACCCCGCCACCTTAAAAGTTAAATCACGGGAATAAAAGTTTGCCATAAGTCCATGAAAATAATTTGCTGTTGCCTTTTCGCCCTCTTGCTCGGCTTTTTGTTTGAACAGTGTTGGAAGTGAAAAATAGTTTACGGCTTCGGCAGTTTTGATTGTGTTCACCAAATTGTGCTTGTCGCCATAGTTTCCAAAAAGCACCATGCCCTCAGACATGTTTGTTTTGTTTTCGGTGTGATAGTTTTTTAGATACATTCCATCGTGAAAATAAAGTTGATACAAAAACGGAGTGAAAACTGGGTCTATGCCAGCAATGTCAACACTTTCAGCCAAAATCATAATCAGGTTGTTTCCTTCACTAACTCCAGTCATGCTGTTTGTTTTTGCCTCTTTTCCTGCAAGCACAAACTCTTGAGCTTCTTGAAAAGATTGGTCATCAAGGGCTTGATTTGTTATCGTAGATTTTATGAAATTTATGCCATTTGGAGCATAAAATCCATAATAACCATAACTTTGATAAGCAAGAGTTGACGGAAATTGGCTTATCCAAAGCACACGATTTTTGTTAAAATTTAAACCCAATCCTAACAAAAAAGAAAACAATCCAAAAAACCAAACACCCAAAATTGCAAAAAATTGTTTTCTGGTTGCCTTAATTTTTTTTGAATGTTTTGGCACAACAAAAAGACACGTTAAAAACAACACCAAAAGTGTGGCATAAACTACCATATGCCCAAAATTGATAAGGGAAAAATTAAGAACACTCAATCCCCCACCCGCAAGTGCAAGTTTGTCAAAGGTGAAAATTTCACCCGTGCTGTGATACAAAATGTCATTTGTAACCGTTATGATAACATGAACAGCAAAAAATGCTATGGCAACAATATATCTTGTCCATTTTCCCGGCAACAAAAAGATTAGAAAAGAAATCAAATGAATTGTTGCAAGTCCAAAAAAGAAATAGGAAGGAAACATTCCCACCACCAAAAGTCCCGAAAAGAATTCCAGCAAAATTGAAAATGCATAAAAAATCATTGCTGTGGACAAATTGTTTGTAAGATTTTTGTATTTAACAAGACCGTTCCAACCTTTTGCTTTTTCTGTCATAAAATCACCTCTCTTTTTTTGTGAAAATTGTAAACATGTTTTTTTGAACCTGAATTTCAACAGGCCCCGTTCCCCCATTTTCGCCATCAATGTTTAGGCTTGTTTTTTGCTTTGTTTCAAGTTTTGCTTTTGAAAACTTAAAAAATTTTACTAACTTAGATTTTTTTACTGAATTTAGGCCAAACAAAAACATTTTTGCAATGACAAGCAAAGCTTTTAACCCTAGTTTTTTGTTCTTTTTTTGGGTTTCAATAGACACAAAATCCATTTGCCCATCATGAACATCGCTTTTTTTGTTGAACCTCCAACCCGCCACACTGCAAGAATTTATTGCCAAAAACAACACCGAATTGTGCGTTTGCACCTTGCCGTCATCCAAGCAAAAAGTTAAATCAAGCGACCGTGCCGAAAAAACTTCTTTGAACGAATGAAAGTAATAACCCAGTTTTCCAAAAAAATGTTTTGTTTTTTGCTTGGTGTCATAACTTGCCGAAGTGAAAATTCCGCTTCCACAAACATAAACGCCAAAACGATTGTTTGCACAAAAACCATCAAAAAGTGTTGGAGTGCCGTTTAGAATTACATCAAGTGCTTTTTTTAGGTTTTTTGGAATTTTTGCAGAACGGGCAAAATCGTTGCAAGTGCCTGTTGGAAGATAGCCCAAAATTATGTTGCTGTTAGATTTTTTTACCTCATTAACAACATCATTAACAGTGCCATCTCCACCCGCAAAAACCAAAACATCAAAATTTTTGCAAGCACGAGCAACCTCGGTCAGTAAATTTTCTTTTGAGGTTGTTGTTTTGCTTTCAACCACTTCAAACTTTTGTTTTAGTTTTTCCAAAATGTAGTCTGTTTTTTTTAAGACCTTTCCTTTTCCGCTTTGGGGATTACACAAAAACATACATTTCATAACTATAATTATAATATACTAGAAAAAATAAGTCAATCAAAAAACTTTTTTGCACACTTTTTTAATAAAAAAAGCATAAGCAACATCTTTTTGAAATTAAATTAAAAACAATTTTTTTGAGTTGTAAATTTGTTTTTTCAAGTTTTTTGCCTCTTTTTTCACTTTTTTTTGATTTTTTGTGGGTTAATTTTTGCATTTTTTGAATT
>CAVEAP010000094.1:2166-3531 GCA_963613725.1 Mediterraneibacter torques | reverse complement strand
ACTTTCAAAAGCAGGCTTTGTTGTTGTAAGTGGACTTGCCGAAGGTGTTGATGGTATTGCTCAACAGCAAGTTGTGGACATTGGAGGAAAAACTATTGCGGTTCTTGCTGGGGGACTAAATCACATTTATCCTTCTATTCACAAAAAACTATCCGAAAGCATTTTGCAAGCAGGAGGGTTGCTTTTGAGTGAAAACACACCAAATTTTTTGCCCAAATCTTACAGTTTTGTGCAGAGAAATCGCATTATTGCAGGACTTTGTTTAGGTGTTTTTGTTCCTGAAGCAAGTGACAAAAGTGGTTCTTTGCACACGGTTGCTTTTGCAAATGAAAATGGACGGAGCATTTTTGCTCTCCCAGGTCCAGTAAGCAGTTCAAAAAGCAAGGGAACAAACAACTTAATAAAATTTTATCAAGGTTGTTGTGTAACAGAGCCAAACGACATAATTGGCGATTTTCCGCAATTTCAAAAGCAAGAAAAAGAAACTCGTGTGGTGTGCCAGTGCAGTTTTGATGAGCAACTTGTTGTAAATGCTCTTGCCGATGAACAACTGCATTATGACAAATTGATTGAAAAAACGCATCTTGATGCAAAATCTTTGAACAGTTTGCTTGTAAAAATGGAAATAAAAGGGTTAGTAAAACGCCTTCCAGGGAATGAATTTTGTGGCTGTTCAAAGTAAATTTTATCTCAAGTTACATTTTTAATAAAGCTAGATTTTAAGAAAATTTTAACAAAGACATTTTGGTGTAGGTAAGAAGAAAAAATTATACAAGCAATTTTAAGTAAGCAACAAAAAGATTGGTATTAGTTTATGGAGGTATGAAATGATAGGGTTAGATAGAAATATTGTGGAAGTCGTTGATTATGATTCAAATTGGAAAAATGAGTTTGAAAAAGAAGCAAAAAGGTTGAGTGAACCATTAAAAGAATATGCAATGCAAATACTTCATGTTGGAAGCACATCAATTGTTGGTTTGCCCTCAAAACCTATTATTGATATTGCGGTAGTGGTGAAAGATGAAGAAGCAATGCTTGCTTGCATGAAAATTCTTGAAGAATGTGGTTATAATGTTAAGAATAAAATAGCAGAAAAAGGCGAAATTTTTGGCAAATTATTGAAAGGGGACATTTATACGCACAACATACATGTGGAAATTTATGGAAGTGAAAATTGGGAGAACCATGTTTTGTTTCAACGATATTTGAATGAACACCCAGATTATATCAAAAAGTATGCCGAACTAAAAATTAAAAATGCAAAATTATACAGAAATGAGCGTAAAAAATATGTTCTTGGAAAAGATGCTTTTGTTAAAGAAGTTTTGGAACTTGCAAAAAAAGAATATAAAAATTAAAGAAACA
>CAVEAP010000094.1:0-2156 GCA_963613725.1 Mediterraneibacter torques | reverse complement strand
AAACAGTAGTTATTTAGTTGTCTATAAGTTTTAAAAGTAAATTTCATCGTGAAATTTATTTTTTTAACTAACATGAAAATGAATTTTACAAAAAAACAATCTTTTGTTTAAAATGATTTTACAAATTTCAAAATTTGTGCTACAATATATGTTATTGAAAAAATCAAAGTTTTGCCAAAAGGAGAGTTTATGAGTAAGTTAGTTGTAATCGAAGGTGTGGGAAAACGAGAAACAATTCAAAAATATTTAGGTGCTGGTTACGAGGTTTTTGCAACAAAAGGTCATGTTCGAGATTTACCTCCAAAGACTTTAGCAATAGACACCACAAACAATTTTGAACCAAAATATGAGATAATGGCAGACAAAAAAACCATTGTAAAATCTTTAAAAGAAAAAGCCCAAAAGTCAGAACAAATTTTTCTTGCAACCGACCCAGACAGAGAAGGTGAAGCAATAAGTTGGCATATTGCATATATTTTAAATTTAAATCCAAGTCAAAATGTTCGAATTGAATTTAACGAAATTTCCAAAAATGCCATAACAAAAGCAATTGAAAACCCAAGACCAATTGACATTGATTTGGTAAATGCCCAACAAGCACGCAGGGTTTTGGACAGATTGGTGGGTTACACTTTGTCGCCAATTATCAGCAAAAAATTGCAACCAAAGTTAAGTGCGGGGCGTGTGCAATCAGTAACATTACAACTTGTTGTGGACCGTGAAAGAGAAATTCAAAATTTTAAGCCAGAGGAATATTGGAACATAACGGCAAATCTTTCAAAGCAAAAAGAAAAAAGCACATTTACTGCAAGTTTGTTTGAAAAAAATGGCAAAAAAACAAAAGTTTCAAGTGAACAAGAAAAAGACGAAGTGCTACAGGGTGTTGAAAATGCTGATTGGAAAGTTTTGAGCCTAAAAAAGAGCATAACAAAATCAAACCCTCCAGCACCTTACATTACAAGTAGTATGCAACAAGATGCTTTAAACAAACTTGGAATGAACCTAAAACAAACCAGTCTTGCTGCCCAAAATCTTTATGAGGGAATTACCCTTAAAGGTGAAGGAAAAACAGCGCTTATCACTTACATCAGAACAGACTCTGTTCGTGTGTCACCACAAATGCAAGAAGTTGCAAAAAACTTTATTATGCAAAAATATGGTAAAGACTATGTCCCAGCAAAACCAAATATTTTTAAAACCAAACAAAGTGCTCAAGATGCCCACGAGGCCATTAGGCCAATTCATCTTGAAATTACTCCAGAACAAATTAAAAATCAAGTTGATTCAAACATTTACAGACTTTACAAGTTGATTTATGAACGTTTTTTGGCAAGTCAAATGACTCCTGCAACTTACAACAGTGTTTCAATGGAAATTCAAGCAAATGTCTACAAATTTAAGGCAACAGGGCGAACTCCAGTTTTTCAAGGTTACACCATACTTTATCAAGAATATTCATCAAAAGACAAAGAAGATGAAGAACAAAAACTTTTACCAGATGTTGTTGAGGGTGAAATTTTGGATTTTCATAGCATAAAAGCTGACCAAAAATTCACAAAACCACCAGCACGCTACACTGAAGCAAGTCTTGTTAAAACAATGGAAGAAAAAGGAATCGGAAGACCTGCAACCTATGTTCCAACCATTACAACTCTAAATTCGAGAGAATACACAGAATTTGAAAAAAAACAAATAAAACCCACCGAACTTGGATTTGCTGTTTGTGATGCCTTAAAACAACTTTCACCTCAAGTGATGGACATTACTTTTACTGCAAACATGGAAGAAAGTTTGGATAAAATTGCAGATGGAAGTGAGGATTGGCACAAAGTTATTGGTGCTTTTTATGAGGGGTTCATAGATGAGATTACCAAAAACAAGGGTGATATAAATGTTGTGTTGCCACCAAAAGAGCCAAATCCCCCTATAATGTGTGACAAATGTGGTGCAAAAATGTTTATTCGCACAGGAAAATATGGAGAATTTTTGTCTTGTTCAAATTATCCACAATGCAAAAACATAAAATCAATTGAAAAAGTTGTTGCAATTTGCCCAAAATGTGGAAAAAACATTCTGCAAAAAACAAGTCACACAGGGAAAATTTTCTTTGGGTGCAAGGGCTATCCCGATTGTGATTTTGTTAGTTGGGATCAACC
>CAVEAP010000093.1:0-3545 GCA_963613725.1 Mediterraneibacter torques | reverse complement strand
AAATAGCGGTAGTCTTGAGCATCTTCTTTGGAACGCATTGAAAAACTTTTTCCCAAATTGTCATCCCAACGCCTTGTTTCTTGAACAATTTTGTTGCCTTTTTCAAGTTCTTCTTGCTGGCGTTTTGCTTCACTTTTGATTGCCCGATAAATGGCACTGAACGAGTTTAGGTTTTTCATTTCAGTTCGGGTTCCAAAAGGTTCACCCTCTTTGTGAATTGAAACATTTACATCACATTTAAGGCTTCCCTCTTGCATTTTGCAATCACTAACCCCCAAATAAAGCAAGGTTGAGCGAAGTTTTTTTAGATATGCCACCGCTTCTTCGGCACTTGAAAGGTCTGGCATTGAAACAATTTCAATAAGTGGAACTCCGCCACGGTTGTAATCTACTTTTGTTCCAGATTTTGAGTGAATTAACTTGGCAGCATCTTCTTCAAGGTGAATTCGGTCAAGGCGAATGAATTTTTTGTTGCCATCAACCTCTATTTCAACCCCACCACCAACACACAAAGGATATTCAAGTTGTGAAATTTGATAGGCTTTTGCCAAGTCTGGATAAAAATAATTTTTGCGTTCAAAAACCGAATATTCATTGATTTTGCATCCAACAGCAAGTCCTGCTTTTATGGCATATTCTACTGCGGTTTTGTTTAAGATTGGAAGTGAACCCGGCATTCCCACACAAACTGGGCAGCAATGTGTGTTTGGCTCGCCACCAAAGTGATTTTGGCAACCGCAAAAACATTTTGTGTTTGTTTTTAGTTCGCAGTGAGTTTCAAGCCCTATTACAACTTTATACATTATTTTGCCTCCTTTGTGTTTTGTTCAAAAAAGTTTGCAACATCAAAAATTGCTTGTTCGTTCCATTGTTTTGCAATAATTTGCATTCCTATTGGAAGCCCTTTGCTGTCATTTCCACAAGGAATGGACATTGCAGGGAGTTTTGCAAGATTGATTGGCACTGTGAAAATATCGGACAAATACATTGCAACTGGATCGCTGGTTTTTTCGCCAAGTTTGAAAGCGGTTGTTGCCACTGTTGGAGATATCATTACATCACATTTTTCAAAAGCATTTGCAAATTCTTGTTGAATTATTTTTTGAACTCTTTTTGCTTTGCGATAGTAGGCGTCAAAATAACCACTTGAAAGCACATAGTTCCCCAGCATGATTCTACGCTTTACTTCAGGTCCAAAACCTTGCGTTCTTGACTTAAAGTAAAGGTCAACAATTCCATCAAAATTTGGTGCTTGAAAGCCATATTTCACACCATCAAATCTGGCAAGATTGCTAGCCGCTTCGGCTGAAGACAAAATGTAATAGACACTTGACGCAACATCAAGACAAGGAAGGTCAATGTTAACAAGTGTGGCACCATTTTGCTCAAAGAATTTTAAGGCACTTTCAAGGCTTTGTTTTACTTCGGCATTCAATTTGTCATCAAAAAACTGCTTTGCAACACCAATTTTCATTCCTTTGATGTCTTGTTTTAAATTTTCAGAAAAATGTGGCACTGGCTCTGGCTGACTGGTCATGTCGTTTGCTTGGTCCTCACCCGCAATAACTTCAAGCACAAGCGCATTGTCTTTTACTGTTCTTGAGAACACCCCAACTTGGTCAAGTGAACTTGCAAAAGCAACAACACCAAAACGGGACACTCTGCCATAGGTTGGTTTTAGTCCCACAACACCACAAAATGATGCTGGCTCACGAATTGAACCACCTGTGTCTGTTCCCAAAGAAGCAAAGCATTGGCATGCTTTTACGGAAGTGGCAGAACCACCACTTGAACCGCCCGGAACATAATTTTGATTGACTGGGTTAAGCACTGGGCCAAATGCGGAATTTTCGTTTGAACTGCCCATTGCAAATTCATCCATGTTGGCTTTTCCAATAATAACAGCATCGGCATCTAACAATTTTTGAGCACAAGTTGCTGTGTAAGGCGACACAAAATTTTCTAAAAATTTGCTGGCACAAGTGGTTTTTGTCCCTTCAAGATTGATGTTGTCTTTTATTACAATTGGAACACCCGCCAAAAGTCCAAGTTTTTCACCATTTTTGCGTTTTTGGTCAACTTTTTGGGCTTGTTTAAGAGCAAATTCTTCGCAGGTTGAAACAAGTGCGTTAAGGTTTTTTGTTGCCTTGATTTGCTCAAAGCACATTTTTGTTAATTCTTCGCTTGAAATTGTGCCATTTTCAAGTTCTTTTTTTATTTCACAAAGGCTTTTGTTTAAGTAATCCATTAGGCACCTCCCTCCTCAACTGTTGTTGGAACTAAAAACGCTCCGTCCTCACTTTGTGGTGCATTTTTGATGATTTGATTTTGTGAATAACTTGGAATAACAACATCTTCTCTTAACTGTGATTCTGCATTCAAAGTGCTTTCTTTAAGGTCGATTGAAGAAGTGTTTATTGAGTTGATTTTGTCAACATATTCCAAAGTTTTTTCAAAGTCTGCAACAAAACTTTCAAGTTCACTGTCGGAAAATTCCAATCTTGAAAGTTTTGCTAGTTTTTTTGTTTCTTCAAGTTCAATTTTTGCCATAATTTCTCCTTATTGTATGATATATAAGTCTAACACAAGTTTTTTAACCTGTCAATTTAATAAAGCCAAAAACTCTTGTTCATCAATGATTTTTATGCCAAGTTGTTTTGCTTTTTCAAATTTGCTTCCCGGCTCCTGCCCCAAAAGCACAAAATCAATGTTTTTTGACACCGACGACAACACATTTCCGCCAGCATCTTCAATGAGTTTTGTTGCTTCATTTCTGGACAATGTTGGCAATGTTCCTGTTAGAACAAAGTTTTTGCCTGCAATTTTTGTGTTTTGAGCCGATTTTTTTTTGTAGGTGATTGTAATGCCTTTTTCAAACAAATTGTTGATGATTTGCTTGTTTTCACTATCCCCAAAAAAGTCAACAATGCTTTGAGCAACGATTTCGCCAATGTCTTTGATTTTTAAAAGACGCTCGACATTTGTTTTTTCAAGTTCTTCAAAATTTTCAAAATTTTTTGCCAAATCTTTTGCGGTTTTTATGCCAACATTGGCAATTCCCAAAGCATAAACAAAATTTGCAAAAGAAACATTTTTGCTTTTTTCGAGCGACAAAATCAAATTGCTTGATTTTTTGTCCTTAAAATTGTCAAGGGCAAGCAAATCGTTTTGTGTTAAGTCATAGAGTTTGTCAACCGTTTTTATGGAAAGTTTTTCAAAAAGCAAATCTATGATTTTGTCGCTAATCCCCTCAATGTTCATGGCATCACGACTGCAAAAATGCACCATGCGTTCTTTTAGTTGCCCCGAGCAAGAATGTGTGTTTGGGCAAACAAGCAAAACACCTTTTTGCACCAAACCGCTTCCACAAGAAGGGCAAATTGTTGGTTTTGGAATTTCTTTGAAGCCATCAAGTTGCTGTGCTAATCCCAAAATTTCGGGAATAACCTCGTTGCTTCGCCTTACAAACACCAAAGCGTTAATTCCAACTTTTTTTCGTAAAATGTCATCATAGTTGTTTAGTGTTGCCCTTTTTACTGTTGCTC
>CAVEAP010000092.1:0-3562 GCA_963613725.1 Mediterraneibacter torques | reverse complement strand
CCATGATTTGTCTTCATAACGCATGAGTTGGGCAAAGCATCAAAATCAATTTCAATCTCAATGTTTTTTTCAGGTGCTTTTTCAAACTCAATTTCACTCGCTCCGCAAACAGCCTTAAGGTCAATTTCGGCAAGTTGAATGTTCTCATCATACCCAACAAGTTTAAGTGTTTTTAGTGGCGCCGAAAGTTTGACGCTGTTTTTGGACTTAAATCCACGAACGGCGGAAACAATTTGAACAACCTCTTTTCCAAACTTTGAAAGTTCTTCATCTGGCTCGCCCTCGAGTTTAAGATAGCCCGAAGTGTGAATTGATTTGTCTTTTGTTTGAGGAGCAAAGGCTTGCATGAAAATTTCTTCGGTTATGTGTGGCATGTAAATTGAAAAATATTTGAGCATGGCTTGTAGAACCGTGCTGGAAGCATATTGAGCACTTTGCTTTGCTTTTTCGCCATAAATTTCAGGTTTGTAAAGTCTGTTTTTTGCAATTTCAATGTAGTTGTCGCAAAAGTTCCAAAAAAGTTTTTCAATTTCTTTTAGTGCCGAACCCATTTCATATTTTTCCATGTGTTTTTCAAACGCTTTTTGAGAAAATTTAAGTTCATTTAAAATCCACTTGTCCATGATTTCCAAATGCTCTGGCTCCAACTTTGGTGCGTTTTCCAAAAATGAGATAACAAAACGGGAACCATTCCAAATTTTTTGAACAAGTTTTGAACCATTCACAAATTGTTCTTGTGACAAAACAGTGTCAACACCAAGCGAAATGTTGCTTGCCCAATATCTTGCAACATCGGCAGATTTTGTTTTAACAAGGTCTTGTGGTGATTGCTTTTCGTTGCCTTTGCTTTTTGAAATTTTGTCACCTTTTTCATCAACGGCATAGCCCGAAATCATAACATCGGTCCATGGAAGTTTGCCAAAATGAAGCAAACTTTTTGCAATGGTATAAAAATCCCAAACACGAATGTTGTCGTGAGCATTTGGTCTTAAACTCATTGGAAGATTTTGGTCTGAAAGCCCTTGCTTAAAGAAAATGTTCATGGAAATTTGCGGAGTTAGTGAAGAAGTTGCCCATGTGTCCATAACATCGGTTTCCGGCAGAAATTCACTGCACCCACATTCACACGCCTTGCTTGGCTGAGTTAAAGTTGGGTCAATAGGAAGTTCGTTTTTGCTTGCAAACTTCACTTTTCCACAATTTTTGCAATACCAAACAGGAAATGGCACACCAAAAAAGTTTTGTCTGGAAATGCACCAATCCCACTTTAGCCCCTCAACCCAATTCAAAAATCTTTTTTGCATGGAACTTGGATACCAATTACATTCAAGCCCTTTTTGATAGATTTCATCTTTGTGCGACAAAATGTCCACAAACCATTGTGGGTTTGAAAGAATTTCAATTTCATGTCCGCAACGCTCGTGGGTGGCAACAAGGTGCGAAATTTGCTCTTGCTTGAAAAGAAGATTTTGTTCTTTTAACTTTTCAATAATTTGAACCCTAGCATCTTTCACTTTTTGCCCTTCCAAAAATCCCGCAAGTGCGGTCATTTTTCCGTTTTTGCCAATGGCTTCAAGCACTGGCAAATTAAAAGTTTTTTGCCAATTTGAGTCGGCTTCATCTCCAAAAGTGCAACACATCACAACGCCCGTGCCTTTGTCCATTTGGGCTTCGGGGTTTGCCAAAATTGGAACTTGCTTTTCATAAATTGGGCTGATTGCCGTTTGCCCAACAAGGTGCTTGTGTTTTTCGTCCTCGGGATTAACAAACACACAAACGCACGCAGACAAAAGTTCTGGCCTTGTGGTTGCAACTTCAAGTTTTTGGTCACTTCCCAAAATGCTAAAATAAATGTAGTTCATAAGACTGTCTGTTTCCTTTGTGTCAACCTCACTTGAAGCAATTGCGGTGCGACATTCTGGGCACCAAAGTGTTGCTGATTTTTTTCGTGAAACATGACCATCTTGAACAAGCTTCAAAAATGATTCTTGGCTTAGTTTTTGTGTTTCTTTTGCAATGGTGGTGTAGTAATTTTCAACATCGCAAGAAAATCCAAGGCTGTAAAAAAGTTCGGCATAAATTGGTTGAATTGTGTTCATTTCGGTCATAACTTTTTCGGCAAGTTCTTTGCGAGAAGTGGTATCTGGGTGAAGATTGTATTTTTTTTGAACATATCTTCCGCTTGGAAGCCCGTTGTTGTCAAAACCCATTGGAAAATAGACATCAAAACCGCTCATGCGTTTGTGTCTTGCAATTACATCAATTTGTGTGTAACTGAACATATGCCCAGTGTGCAAACTTGGACCACTGATTGTTGGTGGCGGTGTGTCAATCAAATATTTTGGTCTGCCATCTTGTGGCGAAAACTTAAAAATTTTGTTTTCTTTCCAGTGGTCTTGCCACTTTTTTTCAATTAAAGTAAAATCATATTTTCCATCTAACATTGTTTTTGTCCTTTTTCTGTTTTTTTGTATGATATATAAGTTTAACAAAAACCAAGCAAAAAGTCAAATTTTTGAAAAAGAAAAAAAGAATGGCAATCATTCTTTTTTGTGGGGTTGTTTTTTGATGGTGTTTTTTGTTTTTTGTTTTGAATTTTTTTGTTCAATGTTTAAAAATCTTTCAAGCACAACTTGTTTTTGTATGATGTTTTTTTGTCTTAAAATCATGTAGGTTATCACAATTGCCCAAACCAAAACAACATACAAAATCGCTCCAAAACTAACAAACCCAACGCTTGCGGACGAAAAAACAAAAATCAAAACACTCACAAGGGCAAACATAAGCATCAAAAATTCAACAATCGCTTGCATGTTCCAAGAGCCAATTTTCAGTTCAGCACCTTTACCGTTTCGGGCAACTCCCCAAACAGACAGTGTTAGCATCAGCAAAATCAAAATCAAATTAAAAATGGAAAAAATTGCACACAAAACAAGCCAAATATTACCCCAGTTTGCAATCAAGCCATAACCTGTTGATGGTCCAAAGCCCCACCCCAAAACAAGCAAGGCACAAAAATTCAAAACAAGAACAATCCAAAAAGGTAAAACACTTTTTAAATTTATCATAAAAACTCCTTTTAATCAGAATTAGTATATACAAAAAATTCAAAAAAAGTCAAAAAAATGCAAAAATATAACAAAAATTTTAAACTTATCCACTTATCCACACAAATAGCCCCAAAATTTGTTGACATTTTTCTTTTGTTGAGATATAATATTTTTTGTTCAAATTTGACGGCACTTTGCCTTGATGCTAAAAGCAAATTGGCTACACAATTTTCGGGGAACCCCATAAGCGAACTAACGGTTCCTTAAAACATTATCTTTAACTTTTAATTTAATAAATTTGTCCTCAAAGGCGAACACGGATAGCACAAGCGGTCTTCGGAACCTGCTTCGGTTTTTTGCTTTGAGTGTGTCGTTTTGACTTGCCAGCAAAACTTCACATTATCAGCAAAACCTACGCACCCCAAAAATTAGTTCTATAATTTTCGGGGAACCCCTTTAAGCGAACTAACGGTTCCTTAAAACATTATCTTTAACTTTTAATTTAATAAATT
>CAVEAP010000091.1:0-3606 GCA_963613725.1 Mediterraneibacter torques | reverse complement strand
CTCTATGCCAATTTCAAGATCATAATCAGCATGTTGAGCAAAAATGCTGTCATCATAATTTTGACTTATGTTATTTTCAACATCTTTTGCAAATTGTTCAAATTTTGAAGCTTTAATTGTAACCCCTGCCGCCATTGTATGCCCACCATATGCTGTCAAAATTGAACTAATATCCCCTAAAATTTTGTGAATATCCACACCCTCAATGCTTCGACAAGAACCTTTTAAAAAGTCCCCATCTTTCCCAAACAAAAATGTTGGTCTGTTAAATTCTTCAGAAATTCGTGCTGCCACAATTCCCAAAATTCCAATGTTCCAATTGTCCCCCTTCATAACAATTGATTTCACATTTGACAAATTCATTTTTTCAAGTCTTAATATACAATCTTCATAGGCAATGTTACAAATATCTTGTCTTTCGGTGTTATATTCAATAAGTTGAGCAATCATTTGATTGATTTTTTGTTTGTCAGTTTCAAGATAAAGATTTAAGCTGTGTTGAGCATTTCCCATTCTTCCCGCAGCATTGATTTTTGGAGCAATTTTAAATCCAATATCTTGGCTTGTTAATTTTTTGTTTATTTTTAAATATTTGGCAAGTTTCGCAATTCCCTCTGGAAAATTCGACAATGGTTGGTCAAGTCCAAATTTTACAATAGCTCTGTTTTCATCAACCAATGGCACAATATCCGCAACTGTTGCAAGTGCTGTTATTGGAAGATATTTCATTGCAGTTTTTCGGTTAGACATTGCCTCAACAAGCTTAAAAGCAATTCCAGTTCCGCAAAGTTCACTAAAAGGATATCTTTGATGAGGCTTTTTTGCATCAATAACAAGACAATCTGGCAAAATTTCTGGGATGTTGTGGTGGTCAGTTATAATGGTTTCTATGCCAAGAGTTTTAAGATATTCCACTTCTTTATGACAAGTAATTCCACAGTCAACGGTAACAACCAAATTTGGATTATAACGAGCAATTTCCTTGTCTAAAGCCTCAATTGTAAGACCATAACCATCAATATATCTGTTTGGCAAAAAGGCCTCAACCACTCCACCAATACTCCTAAAATAGTCTAGTAAGATATAAGTGGCGCTAATTCCGTCAACATCATAATCACCAAAAACCAAAATTCTTTCTTTGTTTTTAATGGCTTTCTTTATTTTTTTAACCACTCGTGGCATATCATCTAACAGCATTGGGTCATGTAAATCATTTAAGGATGGATTTAAAAATGCTTTAATACTTTTATCATCACAAATTCCCCTTGCAAGCAAAAGTTCAGCAACCGATTTGGTTACTGAAAATTTTTTAGAAATTTCCAAAATTCTTTGCTGCGTTACTTGTGAATTTGTTATTTTTTTAAATTGCATTTCTTTTTCCTTTTTATATAAACCAAGCCCTTTTTTGTGAAAGGGCTTGAAATGTTTTATTTAACTGGTTCTGCTGTTGTTTCAACAACATTTTCTGTTGTCAAAGCTTTTTGGGATTTTCGTGATTTAAAAGCATCTTTTCTGTTTCTGTCAAAACGAGAATTTGTGATAATCTTTGCCCAAAGAGGTGCTGAAATAAAGATTGCAGCATAAGTTCCAACAACCAAACCAAACAAAATAGGTATGATGAATTGTTTGATGGCAGACACACCAATAATTGCCAAAAGCACTACCGCCAAAATTGTTGTAAGAGATGTGTTAAATGTTCTTGTTAATGTTTGCTTAACTGAAATATCAGCAATTTCTTTGTTACTTTTTCCTGCAAGTGTTTCTTTTTTAAGGTTTTCACGCACACGGTCAAACACAATAATTGTGTTGTTTACAGAATAACCCAAAATTGTAATAACTGCCGCAATAAATGCTGCATTCACTTCAATTCTAAAAATAAGAACCAAAGCACACATCATCAACACATCATGGAAAAGTGTGATAACAGCAGACAATCCGCTTAAAAGTTCAAACCTAATGGCAACATAAATCAAAATTGCAACGATTGCAATAGCCAAAGCCAAAAACGAGTTCAAAAGCAATGTTCCACTGGCACTAGCACTAACTGATTCTGCTGGATTAATAATATATTCACTACCAAGTTCAGTTTTTATTCCTGCAACAATTTTGTCGTTAATTTCAATCATTTCTTCAGTGCTTTTACCCGAAGCATTTTGATATTGAATTTGAATAATATTGTTTTCAACTTCTTGAAGTTTAGCTATTTTAATTGTTGTTCCATATTCTTCATTTACTGCTGCAATTGCTTTGTTCACACCATTTTCAACTTTTTCTGATGAAATACTTTGTGAAGTTGAAATTTCAACCATTTGCCCACCTGTGAAGTCAATACCAAGATTAAATCCAACAGTGCAAAGCAAAATTACACCAACAAAAAGTATGGTTGCACTAAACATCCAAAAATATTTGCTTAGTTTGTAAGGTGAAAATTTATCACTGTAAAAATAATTTTGTTTTTGAGAGGCTGTTTTTTTAGTAGTTGATTCCATTTACATTCACCCCCTTTTTAAGTGCATAAAACTCAGGCTTTGTGCTGTTAATTGGATAATACATATCCAAAAGACCTCTGGTTACAACAAGAGATGTGAACATCGAAAGCACAACACCAATCAAAAGTGTTATTGCAAAGCCTTGAATTGAACCTGTTCCAAAAATAATCAAAATAATTGAGGCAATAATTGTTGTGATGTTTGAGTCTAAAATTGCTGGCAAACCTTTTTTAAATCCTGTTTTGATTGATGAGGACAATCTTTTTCCAGTTGCAAATTCTTCTTTAATACGCTCAAATATAATGATGTTTGCGTCAACCGCCATACCAATTGAGAGAATAATACCTGCAATACCTTCCAAAGTAAGTTGAACAAATGGAATTGCTTGCAAAAAGAACATAATGAGTATTACATAAAAACATAATGCAAACGAAGCCAAAAGTCCCATCATACGATAACGATAACACATGAAAGCAAAAATAAGCAAAAGTCCAATTGCACCAGCAATCAAGCCATATTTAAGAGCGTTAACCCCAAGTGTTGCACTAACAACGCTTGTTTCACCCCAAGCAAGGTTAACAGAAAATGTTCCACTCTTAATTTGAAGTGCAAACTGCTCTGCACTGCTTTGAGTGTAACTTCCTGAAATGAATGTGTTTCCGTTAATTGCCTTTGAAACTGATGGTTGTGAAATCAATTCACCGTTTGAATAAATGTAAATTCGTGGGTCACTTTCACTTAAGGCATCTTTTGTTAATTGATAAAAAAGTTGTTTTCCTTCTGGCGTAAATTCAACACTAACTCCCCACTCATAACTTGATGAAGAATCTGATTGTTGATAACTTGCAAAAACATTTTGTATGTGTTTTCCTGTAATAACAGCATCGCCATCTTGAGTAAGTTTAAATTCAATTTTTGCAGGTGTTCCAATCGCACTAAGAATTGTTTCAGGGTCATCTACATCAGGCACTTCAACTCTAATTTTGTTTCCTTGTTGAATTGTTACGGTTGCTTCAGTATACCCTTCTGATGAAAGGACATTTGAAAGCCTTTGAACTGTTGAATTTAATGCTGTGTCAAAGTCCACTTCAGAATCATCTTGCGGACTTGCCTCACC
>CAVEAP010000090.1:0-3626 GCA_963613725.1 Mediterraneibacter torques | reverse complement strand
AGTACTCAAGATTCTCAATCTTGCAATAGGAGTTCGATTCTCCTACCCAGTACAAGGGTGCCGGCAACGGTGCCTAATGATTAAAAAAGGAATCGCTCGAAAGAACGGTTCCTTTTTTTGCGTTTGATCCGTTTCCGGGGGCTTGATGGCTCAGGGGCTTGATACGGTTTTCGGATCAGGTGCAAAATTAGGACTTGGTCCCGGTTTTCTCGTGAACACAAAAAAGACTCCGGAATCTTCCGGAGTCTTTTTTGTGCTCTGCTAGGGACTCGAACCCTAGACCCACTGATTAAGAGTCAGTTGCTCTACCAACTGAGCTAATCGTCCAAACTCGCTTAAAAGCATAAAAACATTATAGCATAACAAAAAAAAATATGCAAGAGAAATTTGTAAAATTTTTTAAATTTTTTATAAATTTTTACATAAAAAAGTTATTTTGTTCAATATCCATAGCCACCGCTTCAATTCTTTTTTGAAAAGTGTTAAAAAAATGGAATATTTGCAAAATATCTTTTTTGTTTTGTTCATAAAAATCCAAATTTTTCAGATTTGGCAAAACAGACACATATTTTGTGTCAACATTAATGTTTTCAAGAATTTGATTTTGAACCAATTTTGGTAACCCCAAAAACATTTCGGTCAAAGTTGCTTCATGTTTGATTGGGCGATTAAATTTGCTTAAAACAAATTTTAGCAAAAAGTCGCAAGACAAATGAAAATTTACCGAAGCACTTATTGCAAGAATGTCAAGTGGCATATAGTCCTCGGTTCGTTGCATGATTGCGTTGTCTGCCAAAAGTCCAAAACTTATGCCAGAGTAGAACAAAAAAGATTGCTCCAAAGTGTTTTCCTCAAAACAAAATTGGTTGATTGGTTGGCTTTTTTCAAGTTCGTTTTTTGCATTTTTTAAATTTTCCATAAAAATCTCCCGCTAATTTAATTATAAAATCATTTTTAATATTTTTTACAAAAACAAAGCAAAAATTTTTTTAAATCACAAAAACAATCAAAAATTTTGTCAAAAAGATGTCAAAAATGTCAAAAAAAGTCAAAAATTACAAAAATTCACGAAAAAAAACTTTTTTTGTCAACAAAAAACTTCGACAAATTTATTCTTTACAAACAAAAAATTCTTTGTTAAACTAAAAAAAATTTTGGAGGATTTTATGGCAAGAAAAGTGGTTATTACAAGTGGCAAGGGTGGGGTTGGAAAAACAACCATTTGTGCTGGGATTGGAAAAAGTTTGGCAAATTTGGACTTTCGGGTTTTGGTGGCTGATTTTGACATTGGGCTTAACAATTTGGACATTGAACTAGAGGTTGATGAAATTCAATATGACATTTTGGATGCTTTGGAAGGGAGGTGCCGTCCAACACAAGCGGTTGTTCAACACAAAACAAATTTGTCGTTATATATTTTACCATGTGCGCATACATTTGATATAGGAAAAATTGATTTGATGAATCTAAAAAATTTGATTGAAAATTTGTCTTCACACTTTGATTTCATTTTAATCGATTGTCCTGCGGGAATTGAATTTGGCTTTCATCGTGCAATTTGCGTTGCTGATGAGGCAATTGTTGTAACAACCCCACACATTTCCGCCATAAGAAACGCAAACAGAGTGCTAAGCATTCTGAATGGTTTTTTTGATGAAACAAATTTGGTTGTAAACAGGGTAAGAAAGGATTTTGTTCAAAAAAAACAAGCATTTTTTCCTGAAGAAATTGCAAAAGCACTTGATGTTAGTCTTTTGGGCAGTTTGTTTGAAAGTGATTTTATTTGTGCTGGAAAAGGTTGTTCAAAACAAGATGAAGAATGTTTTAATTTGATGGCACAAAACCTTGCAAATGGTCAAAGCGTTGACCTAGCATTTTTTGAAAGACAAAACAAGTGGAGGAAATTTTGATGCAAAACCAAAAAACATTACAAAGTGTTCTTGTGTCCGACAAACATTTTGTGCCAAAAAATGTTGAAGAAATTTTGAAAAGTGAAGTTTTTAAAACACTTTTAAATTATCTTGAAATAAAACCAGAAAATGCCAAAGCAAATTTTGATGTTGCCGAAGATGGTGATTTTTTGTTTTTCTTTAAAGTAAAAGCAAAAAGATTAAAAATAATGGGAATTTTACCGCAAGAGGTTTGATGTGAAAGCAAAATTTTCTGTGCATCCGCTGTTTTTTTTGTTTTTGTTTGTCCTTGTTTTTCAAGGATTGTTTGGTGTTTTGGTTGCTTATTTAATCACAATCATATTGCACGAATTTTCACATTTTTTGGTAGCAAAAAAATTGGGCTACAAGTTAAACAAGTTCACCCTAATGCCTCATGGCATCAGTTTAAGTGGGCAAAATGAACTGTTTTCACGAAAAGATGAAATTCTTATTGCAATTGCGGGGCCACTTTGCAATTTGTGTTTGGCAACAACAAGCATTGCGTTTTGGTGGATTTTTCCAAGCACCTACAACATCACAAATTTGTTTGTTTTTTCAAATCTATGCACTTTTGTTGTTAATGTTTTGCCAATTTTTCCATTTGATGGGGGCAGGGTGTGTTTGGCTGTTTTGTCAAAAAAAATGCCACGAGCAAAAGGCTTAAAAGTGCTTAAAATTGTTGGAGTTGTAACATCGTTTTTGCTGATATTACTTTTTGTGATTAGCACATTTTTTTATGCCAATTTTTCGGTGCTTGTTTTGGGTCTGTTTTGTTTTGTTACTGTTTTGTGGGAGGACAAAACAACAATCTACCAAAGAACAACTTTTTTTGCAAGCAAACAAAGCGCTTTAAAAAAAGGTATTGTCATTCGTGAAATTGCGGTAAATGAAGACATGACACTTTACAAACTTTTGTCCCACTTAAGGCAAGACAGTTTAACAAATTTTAAAGTGCTAAAAAAAGATTTAACAATTTTGGGAACCATAAAAGAAAGTCAAATTGAAGCAATAATTCAAGTTTATCCAGCAAACACAACTTTAAAAACAATTTTAAGTTAATAACCCAAATTTGTTTGTATTTATTAAAAATTTATGATAAAATATAAACAAGGTGGGAAATTATGAAAGAAATTTTAACAAAATTTTTTGAAAATGTTTTAACTCAAAAAAACATAAAAGAAGAAGAAAAACAAAAACTAATTGATTATTTTTTGGGGGATAGCGATGCCAAACCAAATGAACTTTGTGGCATTGATTTCACTCCAGCAGAACTCACATTTTTGGCGGAGCATTTAACGGCAACAGAAAATCCAATTTTTTTGGGTAATTTTTTACGCTATCATTTGGCATATGAAAAATTTGATGCCATTGTTTTTTTGCTCAGCAAAATGTTTGTGTCGCACATTGGAAAAATTCCTTATTCAACCAAAAACTCATTTGCCTATGACAATTTGCAAAGAACTTTTGACCGCTTTGTTGAGGCGTGCAACTGGACAAACATTGATTTTGATGAATGGAAAAAAGCAATTTTGGTTGCATTGTGTTCCGACAATTCGCAAATTCTGTCAAATTGGAAAATTCCATCAAAAAACTTTTTGACTGAATGGGTGGTGCGAGATGAAAAAGAATTCTATGACTTTTTGTTTTCAAATTTTTCAGACTATGGCATGGCAATTTTCACCACACTCATTGATG
>CAVEAP010000089.1:0-3636 GCA_963613725.1 Mediterraneibacter torques | reverse complement strand
GATGTGTTGTTGGTGGCAATTTTTTCGGTGGTGGCAAGGGCGCTAGGCTTCTTTTTCAGAATTTATTTGTCAAGGTCAATTGGCGCTGAAATGCTTGGAGTCTATCAAATTGCAACCTCAATTTTTATGGTTTTTGTGCTTTTGGTGTCAAGCGGAATTCCTGTTACTGTTTCAAAAATGACGGCAAGGTTAAAGGCAAAAGGCCAAAACTCAAAGTTAAACAATTTGGCTTCAAGTTCCACACTCTTGGGACTTTTTGTCAGTTTGATTGTTTGTTTTTTGGTGCTTGTTTTTCAAAATGTTTTTGCAAAAATTTTCACTGACCATCGTGTTATGGAAATTTTGCTGGTGCTTTTGCCAGCGGTGGTTGCAAGTGCCATCTATGCTTCTGTTCGTGGAATTTTTTGGGGCGAAAAAGATTATGTTTCGGTTGGGTGGACTGAAACATTAGAACAGGTTGCAAGAATTTTTGTGTTTGCGGTGATGATAAATCTTTTAGGCACAAAACTTGATGGCGGAATGATTGCTGGCATTTCAATGACGGTGGCTTGTGTGGTGTCGGCAATTGCGGTTGTGTGTGTTTTTTTAAAAAAAGGCAAAAGGTTTGCAAGCCCCAAAGGTTTTTTTGCTCCAGTTTTCAAAAGTTCGGCACCCATAACTGGGGTTAGGGCGGTCAGCAGTTTGGTTCAGCCACTTGTTGGAATTTTGTTCCCAATGATGTTTGTGTTTGCGGGTGCAAGCAGTGAAAAGGCGATGTCGGTGTTTGGGCAAGTGATGGGAATGAGTTTTCCACTACTCTTTTTGCCGGTGGCACTTATTGGGGCGTTGTCGTTTGCGCTAATTCCCGAACTTTCCACCGCACTTGAAAAGGGCGAAAAAAAACTTGCAGAAGAACGCATCAAAACTGGAATGACCTTTTCGGTTGTTGCAAGTGCTTTTGTTGTGCCACTTTATCTTGCTTTCGGAGTTGAAATTTGCTCAATTTTGTTTGATGACAGCCAAAGTGGAAAGTTTTTGATGTGGTCAAGTTTTGTGATGATTCCATTGGGGCTTTCAAACATTACTTCAAGTGTTTTGAATGCGTTAAATTTGGAAGTTAAATCTTTTGTGAACAATGTTGCGGGCGGAGTTTGTTTGATTTTGTGCATTGTTTTTCTCACTGGTGTTTTGGGTGTTTTTTCTTTGATTTTGGGGTTTGGTCTTTGCATGGGGGTTACCACAATTTTGAATATTGTGATGATAAAAAAAGAAGTTAAAGCAACCTTGAATTTAACAAAACCACTTTTTTTGTGCTGTGCTTTTGCAATTTTTTCAGCAATTTTGTCTCGGCTTTGTTTTAATTTGTTTTCAAAATTTTTGCCAAGTTTTTTGTCCCTTTGTTTTGGTGGGGGAATTTGTGTTTGTGTGTTTTTTCTTTTGTGTTTGATTTTCAAAATTTTTGATTTTACTATTTTGCTTTCAAAGTTCAATTTTGCAAAAATTTTACGAAAAAAACGCAAAATTTTGTGATTTTTGGCATAATTTTTTGCAAATTTAACAAATTAACCATATGTTTACCATACTTTTAAGGGTTTTTGTTGTCTATGTTATTGTTTTGTTTTTCTTAAGATTGATGGGCAAAAGGCAAGTTGGCGAACTTCAACCCTTTGAACTTGTTTTAACTTTGATTATGGCAGACCTTGCCACGCTTCCAATGACACAAAACAGTGTGCCACTAATTTTTTCACTGGTGCCACTTTCGTTTTTGGTTGTGGTGCATTTTGTGGTGTCGCTTTTGTCCCGAAAAAGTTTGTTTGTCCGAAAACTTGTAAATGGCAGACCTGTTGTTGTGATGTCGCCAAAAGGGGTTGAGTTTGATGCACTAAAATCACTTAACATGACTTTTGATGATTTAAGTCAGGGGTTGAGGGCGATGAATGTTTTTAATTTTGAAGATGTTGCTTATGCCATTGTTGAAACAAATGGCTCGCTTTCCGTTATTTTAAAAAGTCAGGTTAGCCCAGTGTGCAATCAAAGTCTTAACATTTCACTTCCGCCAGCAAGCCTTCCGCTTGTGCTTGTGTCGGCAGGAAAACTTGTCAAAAAAAATTTGCAAATAACAAAGGTTGAAAAAAGTTTTTTTGAGGATATTTTTAAAAAGATTGGAGTTAAATCAGAAAAAGATGTTGTTTTGCTAACCCTAAACGCAAATGGCAATGTTTTTGTTCAGCCAAAAGACCAAAAATGCCAAACTTTGCAAACTGATTTTCGTGGAGATGAAAAATGGTAAAGCGTGGTTTTTTTGTGCTGGGGCTTTTTGTAATATTGATGGTGGGGGTGTTTTTTGAACAACGGTTCATTGACCTTTCTTGTGAAACCCTAAAAACGCAAACGCAAATTTTGACGCAGTGCATTGAAAGTGAAAATCTTGAGCAAAGCAAACAAAAATGTGATGAACTCAAAAAACTTTGGGAAGAAAAAGAAGTTGTGCTGAGTCTTTTGGTTGATTTCAAAGACATTGAAAAAATTGGCTCGCAATTAACTTTGGTGTCGGCACATCTTGACAATCAAGATTTTGAACTTGCTTTTGTTGAAGTGAAAGTTTTGTTTCATGCCTTAAAAGTTTTTGGGAGCACAGTGTCCTTTGACCCACAAAACATAATTTGATTTGCAAAAATCACCCCTCAAAAAACACAAAAAAAGTTAAAAAAAGGTGTTAAAAATGAAAAATAAGGAAATTTGCTCCTTATTTTTTGTTTTGTGGCAAAGACAATCCCTCATAGAAATTTGTGTTTGCTTGTTTTGAGTTTTGTGAAAACACTCCCGAAAGTTGAACCAAAATTGTGTCGCTTCCAATTTTGCAAATGCAACCATACGGAATAAAGATGTCTTCTTTTGTTTTGAAAATAGACAAAAAACTTTTGTGGCTCGGCACAACAAATCCCAAAATTTTTGCACTGTTTTGGTCAAAAACAATGTCGATGATATGCCCAAGTTTTTTGCCATCAACAATGTTCACAACAAGTTTTGACCTGATTTCACTGAAACTTGTTTCCATAATATGATTTTATGAAAACCTGAAAAAATAAATTACTAAATTTTTTAATTACTAGACAAATGACGCAAAATTTGCTATAATTTTAAAAGAGGTGAAATTATGAAGTGTTTGTTTTGTGGCTTTGTCGACACAAAGGTTATTGATTCACGAACCAATGATGATGTAACTTCCATAAGGCGTAGGCGTGAATGCCCAAAGTGTGGAAAGCGTTTTACGACTTTTGAGGTTTATGAAAGCATTCCAGTGATGGTGGTAAAAAAAGATGGAAGCAGACAAATGTTTGACCGTGAAAAAATTCGCAAAGGCATGGTTAAGGCTTGCGACAAACGACCAGTTACCATGGTTCAAATTGATGAAGTTGTAAATCAAATTGAAAAAGACATTTGCAACAGTTTGGTTCAAGAAGTTACTTCGCTAGAAATTGGCGAAAAGGTCATGGACGCACTCAAAAAACTTGACACGGTGGCATATGTTAGGTTTGCTTCGGTTTACAAACAATTTACAGACATTGACAGTTTTATTGAAGTTTTATCAAAACTTAAAACCTAAAAAACCAAAAGGAGAAAAATTATGGAAAAACCAGTTTTGGCAATTATTGG
>CAVEAP010000088.1:0-3740 GCA_963613725.1 Mediterraneibacter torques | reverse complement strand
CCGTTGATGTTCCTGAAGAATGTGTGGGAGCTGTTATGAGCAAACTTGGAGCAAGAAAAGCCGAACTAACCTCAATGAAGCAACAAGGAAGTCGCACTCGCCTTGAGTTTTTAATTCCAAGCAGAGGGCTTTTTGGCTACAAATCCGAACTTTTAACAGACACCAAAGGTGAAGGAATTATGAGCAGTGTGTTTGAAAAATATGATTACTTTAAAGGGGACATTGAACGCCGAAATTGTGGAGCACTTGTGGCACACGAAAAAGGTGAATGTGTTGCTTTTGGGCTTGCCAATGCCCAAGACCGTGGAACACTTTTTGTTACCACTGGCGACAAAGTCTATGGTGGAATGATTGTGGGAGAAAACCCAAAGGGCAACGACCTTGTTATCAATGTTTGCAAACGAAAACAACTAACAAACATGCGTTCGGCTGGAGCAGATGATGCCATTCACCTAACTCCACCAAAACAAATGAGTTTGGAAAAATGTATTGAATTCCTAAACGATGATGAACTTTTGGAAGTTACTCCACAAAGCATTCGCCTAAGAAAAATCATTCTTGACCACGACAAAAGACAAATCACAAAATATCGTGAAAAGCAAAACAATCAAAACTAAATCTAAAAAACACAAAAAAGCCATAAAAAAATGGCTTTTTTTTAAAATTTGTGTTAATTTTTAAGAAAATTTTCAAATTACAAGCAAAATTTTAGTTGGCTTAAGGGGGGAGGAAAAAGAGTTGGTAACAATTAAACAATTCTTTAAAATTTTAACAAAAGTTTTGAAAACACCTTGAAAAAAATGGGAATATATTGTATAATATATTATATTTATTTGTGTTGCAAAAAATAAATTTAAAGGTAGATATGATGAAAAAACAAACAAAGCAAAAAAGAATGACACCATCACAATTCAACAAGATTGTGATAGATGTAGTTGACAGAATGCAAAAAGAACGAAACGAATCATTTAACTTTTATGATGATGAAAATTTGTCTAAATATTTTGCTGATTATGTTAGATTGGTTAAGAAAAACAACTTGTTATCGACAAAACAATGCACAGACATTTTAAATGATGATTTAAAGCGGTCACTTACCTCTAACATATTGAAAAACAAAGACAGAAGCATAAACCAAAGTTATGCCATTTTTCAAAATGTTATTGCCAGTGCAGAAATTGCAATCAAAGAAAAATATGGTGCAGACAACTTTTATGACCTAGAATTTTCAAAAAACAAGCAAGCACAAAAGGAATTTAAGGCATTAAATAACTTTGCCATCAGCAGAGAAAATCAATTTGAACAACTGTCTGGAAAATCCGCTGAAGATATGATTAAAATCACAAATGTAAATGAACTTGCTGCACAAAGTGTGCTGTGTTTGGGAGTTTTTACTGTTTTTTTTGGTACGTCTGTGGGTATACTTGGAACACTAGGAGGTCTTTGTGATTCCTGTCATTATAAATCAGATTATGCCAAGATGTTGGGAATAGTAGTCTTGTCAGCAAGTGCTGTTGGCTCTTGGGTTGATAGCATTCATTACGGAAACAAAATGAATGAATACTACAACAAGTTAAACACTATGTTACAAGAATATGAATTTAAAAATGTTGATGAACTTAGGCAATACGCTACCAAAACGGTTTATTCTTATCTCACTCCAGAAGAAGTTAAACAACTTAACAATGAACTTTTGCTACAAAAACTTGATGTGATAGCCGATAAAAATGGATTTGGCAGTGCTGAGGAAATGCTTGATAATTTAAAAAACAATTCTAGCACAAAAACCATTTCAAGCAGTGACAGACTTGAATTGTTAGCATCTGAAAAAAATGTTACAAACCTAAATTTCGCAAAAGAAAACGGATTTACTAGTTATAATGATGTTTTAACTTACTTAAACAACCACAAAATATTAGTTGGCAAAACAGAAAAGAAAAGTTTTGGTTATGCTGGTTGGTCAGAATATAATTACGATAATGCTTCTGCAAAAATTTTAGCACAAAAACTTTCAAATTTAGATGAAATATATGATGCCAAAAAACAAGCCATCCTAAATGGTGGTACTTATTCAAAAACTTTGGTTTATGAAAACCAAGACCTAGCAAACGAAGTTCTTTCTTGTGAAAACATTATCAACTCTGCAAATGCTCAAATTGCCGAAGGTGGAATTTACTCCCCTGATGAAAAGATGTTTTTTGCCTCAAACGATGTTCTCTCATCTTGGGGTTTCGAAAAACCTTGGGGGTCTTTTTTGGTAAGTGAACAACCCGAAAAAGGCAAACTTTTGAAAGATGGCTTAAATTATGAAGAAATTGTTCAAGCAATTAAAGGTGAGGGCAAACCATCAATCTCTGATAAAATTGAAGATGTTGCCACAGACACGAGCCAATTTGGTGAACAAGTTTCTGAATTTGCAATTGGAACTGGAACACTGGCGGGAATGGCTGTTGGTATTGGTGTGGGCATGACCGCAAAAACTGCCCCACAAATCATATCGGCAATTAAAAACAAAAAAGCACAAAAAACTAATGAAAAACTAAAGAAAATTGATGAACAATTTGAGCCATAATGTGGGCAAATTAAAAAAACAAACATCAAAACTAAATCAAAAAACACAAAAAAGCCACAAAAAAATGGCTTTTTTTTAAAATTTGTGTTAATTTTTAATATTTTTACAATTTTTGTTGTTAAAAAATTATTTTTTCAAAAACTATGGGCATAATTCAATTTCTTCAAATTCAAAATTTTCTTTGCTGTGTTGATTGTTTTTCTTTATTTCCTCAACGCAAAACTCAAGCGCCCTGTCTTTGCCTTTTTTCAAATCTTCCAAACTTTCTTCAATGAAAACATCGGGCTTAAGTGGTTCGTCTTCCAAACAAAAATCTGAATAGCAACCATTTTTGTGTGTTGTAACATTTTTGTCCCATGTTGCCGTTGGACAATTTACTTTTGCTCCAATTTTTGTTTCAAAATTTTGGTAAACATTTCCATGAAAAGTTGCGGGTTGCCCCGCCGTTTCTCCAACAAGCGTAAAACCCATTTTCTTTAGTTTTTGTGCGGTCAAAACACTTGATGAAAATGATTTGTGATTTATCAAACAAAAACCTTTTGCATTTGCTTTTTCCAAAATGTCCATGCAATGATTTGCGTTTTCAAACACACCTCCGCCATTGTTGCGAACATCAACAATTAAAGGCTTTTTGCTGTTAACCGCTTTCATTAGTTCAACATAAAGTTGGTTTAGTTGAAGATTTTTTGTCCATTTGAATCTGTTTATTTTCAAATAAAAATAATCATCTTTTTCTTCAAAAGTGCAATTTTTGCTTGGTGCTTTTAGATATTTAACTTTATGTTTTCTTGGGATAGGTTTAACCGCCACATCAAAAGTTTTTTCATCATTTTGCAAGGTTAAAGTAATTTTACCATCTTTGGAAACACCTAGCATTTTGTAATAAAAACTATAATTTAAAGCATCTTCAATTTCCCAATCAAAAGCACCCTTTTCGGTTGATATGATTGGACTCATCATTTCAACAATTTCAGTTATTGGAATTTTGTTGATTGCCAAAATTTTTGTGTTCAAAGCATTTTCTGGCATCAATTTTGAGTCTAAATCAACAACGCAAAAACCTTCTTTTAGTTTTTTAACACGAAAAGGATATGCCCGTTCAGGTCTGTTAAAATTCACCCAAAGATGAGCATCACCCAGCATTGCCCTAATTCTTAAAGCTTCATAA
>CAVEAP010000087.1:0-3762 GCA_963613725.1 Mediterraneibacter torques | reverse complement strand
ACTGCAAAAAAGAAAACAAACAAATTGCTGAGATGTGTAAGTTGTTGATTGGTTACAAAGTTAATTTAAAACAAATTTTTGTTGATAAATTTGATGAAGACAATAAGGAAATAAATTTATCTGATGCAAATGTTGATGAAAATATTGAAACATTTGGTGAGTGTGCAGAATTTTTGCAATCGGCAAAAAATCTTTATTCCAAAATTGAATTTGCAAGACTGATGAACGACAAAAAATATCTTTCCGACCTTATGATTGAACGATATGACCGTTATAAAACACAGTTAAAAGACCTTAAAACTGTGTTTTTGGCAATTTATCCACATCAAAATGGCACAATGCACCCAGAATATCGAAAATTCTTTCGTGACTTAAAAGAACTTAACAACTACGCTCGTTACACATATTCAGCGAATTCTTGCGACACAAAAAAGTTTCATGAAAAAATTGAAGAAACCATCCAAAATCATGAACAAGAAATTCTTTCCTCTAGTGTTTGCCAAGAAGATGGCGAAAGCATTGCGGTTAAAGCCAAGAAAATTTTGATTACCCTAAAATCAAAATCAGTGGAAAATGGGAAAGAAACGATTTTTGCTGATGTTGAATTGTTTGATTTTAACCAAGAAAAAGAGGCGGAATTAGGCTTTTTGAAACGACCACGCATTGCTGGAAATGGAATTTTTCCTAAACAAGCCCATGAAAATGAACTAAATAAGATTTTAGAAAATCAAGGTAAAATTTGGAATAATTTCCTAGATAAAAACACGCAAGAAAAAATAAAAACTCTTTTTAACTTCAAAATTGATTATTTTGTTGGACCTCTTGGAATTCCCAAAGAAGACAACAATCAAAATTTTGGTTGGGTTGTGCGTAAAGATGGTTTTGAAAAAGAGCAAATCACCCCATTCAACTACAAAAATGCCATTGATTTTGAAAAAACTCAAAAAGAGTTCATTGAGCGTATGACTGGCACTTGTTCTTATTTAATTGGAGAAAAAGCATTGCCCAAAAACTCAATGTATTACTGCTTTTTTAATGTGCTAAATGAAATCAGCAATTTAAGTGTGATTTTAGATAACAAGCAACTAAAATTATCCGAACTTTCTCGCAAAAGCGGAATGGGTTTTTGTGAAGACATTATCAATCGCCTTTTGGAAACGAATACCTACAAGCAAAAAGATTTAACTGCCCTTTTGTCCCCTTATTATGAGAATTTTGTAATAAAAGGCTTTGCTAACGGTGACAAACTTAACTCCAATTTAAAGCCAATTCGTGATATGGCAAGAATTTTTAGCATACCATTAACCGCAAACACAATTATGGACTTTTTGCGTAGCGAAAAAGCAAATTTGTGTGAAGATATTATTCGTGATATTACAATTTTTGGTGAAAGCAAAAGTGGTTTAAAGCAATCTTTGAACAAATATATTATAGCAGGACAACTTAACGAAAAGCAAGTTAAAGAATTGTGCACACTAAAATACTCTGGTTGGGGAAATTTGAGCAAAAAATTGATTTTTGGCTTAAAATCACAAGATGAAAATCGTTTAACTATTTTGGAATTGATGGAAAAAGATGAAAAGAATTTTATATCCACATTTTCAAATGAAAAATATGGTTTTAAAGAACAAGTTGATAAATATTTGAGCAAATGCCAAAAAACTGTGCCAGAAATGATTGACGAACTCGCCTGCTCCCCTAGTGTAAAGCGTGGAATAACACAAGCATTTAATGTTGTAAAAGAATTGGTTTGTGTGATGGGACACGCCCCTCAAAATGTGTTCCTAGAATTTGCCCGTGGTGAAGACGCAAAACAAAAAGGAAAGGTTACAAAAAGCCGTCAAAAACAAATTGAGAAAAAATATGCCGAAGCGAAAAAAATCTCTCAAGAACTTTACAATGAATTAATCAAATCAAATGCTGAATTAAATTCTTTTGAGCAAGATTTTGATAACGAAAAAGTTATGCTATATTTCTTGCAAGCGGGAAAATGTATGTACACTGGCGACAAATTGTCTTTGGACAATTTAAGTGAATATGAAGTTGACCACATTGTGCCACGCAGTTTAACAACAGATAACAGTTTTGACAACAAAGTTTTGGTTAAAAAATATGCCAATCAAGAAAAGCAAGACAGTGAAACTGTGCCAGCAAAATTCAAACAATTCACATTGTGGAATTCTCTAAAAACTTTGGGGTTGTTGACAAACGAAAAATATTTGCGTCTTGTTCGCACAAATCTAAGTGAAAAGGACAAGGGCGGTTTCATTAAGCGTCAAATCGTGGAAACTCGACAAATTATCAAAAACACCGCAATTTTGCTGGACAATTATTTCAAAAAGAACAACATGGACACCAAGGTTTTCTCAGTCAAAGCTGAACTGAACAGTGGATTTAGAAAGCAATTTGGCTACCCTAAAGGCGAAGGTGGCAGAGCAATCAATGATTTGCACCACGCAAAAGATGCCTATATCACTTTGCTAATGGGCAATTACTTGTTTAATCACGATGCTCTTGACAATATTGAACCACTACATTTATCAGGTAAATTTTATTACGCAAATATGGAAAAAGGTGCACAAAATGGTCTTGTTTTGTGGTCTCTGAAAAAAGAGGCAGAAAAAGAGAACATTTGGGGAAATTCTTCAATTTCCACAAACATTGTTCTCAAAAACTTTGAACGCAATTATTACTCGGCAGATTGTTTTGTTTCAAAAAAAATTGAGTCAAAAACCACAGGTGCATTTTATGACCAAACAAAATATAAAAACAAAAAAAATGCTGACATTTGGGGGGAGAATTTTAAATCAAACATGGTAACCTTGGGCAAAAAAGGATTCGGCAAAGAATTGGAACCAGAAAAATATGGTGGATTTTCATCTGTTAATCCTACAAAATTTGCTGTCATTCAAAAACCAAAGAAAAATGGTTTTGATTACAAATTTATAAGCATTCCAACAATGATTACTTGTGAAACTGCAACCATGACCGAAGCAGAATATCTTGCCAAAAACTACCCCAACTTTACTGTTGTAACCTATGTTCCAAAATATGCAATTTTGACAGAACAATTGTTTGGAACTGCCATAATTTCTGGAGAAAGAGACAAACATTGTGCAAGCCAACTTAAATTTAGTCGGGAAAATAAAGAATTATATAAGTTTGTTTATTTGGTGTTTAAGCATATGGAAAAACGAGATAATGTTGAAATTGTAAATTACAACAAATGGGTTAATGATAAAGCATATCCAATTCTTTCAAGGGAGCAACAAGAAAATCTTGGTGTTGAGGAACAACACCAATTTGCAAAAAACTATGTTTTAGATTGTGTGCAACGCTTCAAAAAAGAATATCTTGAGCATTTGCGTAAAAAATTCATTCAAAAACAATTGGCTGATGAATTTGAACCTTATTTTGATGAAATGTTAACAGAAAATGCTGATTTGGAAAAAATGCTTGCCATCATTCCTTCTCTACTTAAAATCACACAATGCAACGGAGCAAAGGGAAAATTAACTAATTTTTCTACTGAAAAAGTGAAATTTAAAAGTGAATATGGTAGAATTCTAAATTCCATAAAAAATTTGGAAAACACCTACATTATCCACAACTCTGTAACTGGAATTTACAGCAAAAAAGAAAAAATAATTAAAAACAAATAAAAAATTCTTTATTAATTAAAAATTAAAAAAACACAAAAAGGTAAATTATGAGTTTTAGAACAGTTTTAATTACTCAAAAATCAAAGTTGTCTTACAAGGA
>CAVEAP010000086.1:2382-3819 GCA_963613725.1 Mediterraneibacter torques | reverse complement strand
GAAAGTTTTCAGAAAGTTCAGTTACGGCTGCCAAAAGGTCGGCACCACCATCAGAAAACAAACAAAGCGACACGCTAAAAAAGGCAACATCATCGCCGTTTTTCAAAAATGGAGTAAAAAAATCCACCCATTCTTCTTGAGAGATGTGTCCAATGGAATATTTAAGATTTTTAATGTCATTAATCATTTTTTCTGTTGGAGGACGCTTCCATCCGTCAAAAACAACTTCTTTTTTGTTAAGCATCAATTTTGTTGGGGCAAGGCTAAGTCCATTGTTTTCAAGTTCTGTTCCAAACATATCAGCAAAAGCATCTACAAAAAATTTTGTCATAAAATTCACCTCACAAAAAGCATACAAAAAACACAAAAAAAAGTCAACTAAAAAAGCAAACTTTTCAAAAAAATTTTTTAAGAAAGCAAAAAATTGTAAAATTGCTGTGTTTTTAAAACTTTTCTCACATATTCTCGTGTTTCTTTAAATGGAATATGGTCAAGAGTTTTGCTATTTGCCGAAAATTCTTTGTTGCTGAGCCAATTCAAAACATTTGCAGGGCCAGCATTATACGATGCAAGAGCAGTGGATATGTTCTCAAATTGCAAAACAAGTTCGTGCAAATATTTACACCCCAAATTTATGTTTGTTTGGGCATCAAAAAGGTTAAAAGGCTCATTTTCGTTAAGTTCTGTTGCTGTGCTGGGCAAAAGTTGCATAAGTCCTTGAGCGCCTGCTCTTGACACAGCGTTTTTGTTAAAATGACTTTCCACATTAACAACAGCAAAAACAAGACTGGGTTCCAAATGAAAGTTTTTTGATGTTTTTACAATAATTTCTTGGTATTTTAAAGGAAAAAGCAAATAGCAACAGCAAGAACAAGCAAAAAACAAAAAACAGAAAAGCAAAACAAACCAAACTAAAATTTTTGTTTTAATCATTTGCTTTTATTATACTCAAAAAAACTGGTTACTATTTGCAAAAACAAAAAAATTTTAAAAAAACTGTTGACAAATCAAAAAAAAATTGATATACTTGTCAAGTAATTTTACTTTACGAGGTGAAAGGTGAATTTAGAGCAAACACTAAAAGTGTCCAAAAAGTTGGACCTTTATGGAAATCTTTTGGCACCAAAACAAAAGCAAATGCTTGAAAGTTACATAAACTACAATGCATCACTAAGTGAAATTGCAGAAAATTTTGGCATAACACGACAAGGTGCTTCCGACATAATAAAGCAAGCAACACTAAAACTTGACAAAATTGAGGAAAAACTTGGATTTTTGAAAAAAATTGAAGATGCTAAACAAAAAATAATTGTTCTTACAAAAGATTTGACAAAACAAAAGCAAGATAGTATAATTAGCATTATACAACATTTGGAGGATTAAACGTGTCTTTATTTAGTGGATTATCAGAACGACTTAACCACATTTTTTTTTTTT
>CAVEAP010000086.1:0-2352 GCA_963613725.1 Mediterraneibacter torques | reverse complement strand
ATGAAATAAAGGAAGCAATGCGAGAAATTCGTGTGGCACTTTTAGAGGCGGATGTCAATTTTGTTGTTGCCAAAAACTTTGTGGCAGATGTTTCACAAAAAGCGGTTGGTGAAGAAATCATAAAAAGTGTAACACCGGGGCAACAGGTTGTCAAAATTGTTAATGATGAACTGGTTGCTTTAATGGGAAGCACACAATCAAAAATTGATTTTTCTCAGCAACCAACAATCATTATGATGTGCGGACTTCAAGGGGCAGGAAAAACCACCATGTGTGGAAAACTTGGTGCTTATCTTAAAAGTCAGGGCAAAAAAGTTTTGCTTGTTGCGGGGGATATTTATCGCCCAGCGGCAATCAATCAACTTCAGGTGGTTGGAAAGCAAGCAAATGTCGAGGTTTTTGAAAGGGGAACGCAAAACCCAGTTAAAACAGCAAAAGAAGCACTTGCTTATGCCAATGCAAATGGCTTTAATGTTGTGATTGTTGACACTGCAGGAAGACTTCACATAAATGAAGAACTTATGAAGGAGCTTCAAAACATTAAAGATGAAATTCATCCAGCCGAAATTTTGCTTACAATTGATGCAATGACAGGTCAAGATAGTGTTACTGTTGCCAAAGAGTTCAACGAAAAACTTGACATCACAGGAGTTATTGTTACCAAACTTGATGGTGACACTCGAGGAGGTGTTGCTCTTTCGGTTAAGGCAGTTACGGGCAAACCAATCAAGTTTTGTGGAACTGGAGAAAAACTTGGCGACATCGAACCATTTTATCCAGACCGCATGGCTTCAAGAATTTTGGGCATGGGCGATGTTTTAACCCTTGTTGAAAAAGCAAAGCAAGCAGTTGATGAAAAAGAAATGGCAAAAATTGAAAAGGCGTTAAGAGAAAACTCTTTTACCCTTGAAGATTTTCTAAATCAATATGACAACCTTGACAAAATGGGCGACATCAATGAACTTATTGAAATGATTCCGGGGGCAAGAAAAAAACTTGGAAATGTTAGTGTAAACCCAAAAGATATTGCCAGAAACAAGGCAATCATTCAATCGATGACACCAGAAGAACGCAGAAATCCAGACATCATAAAAGCCAGCCAAAAAAAGCGTATTGCTTTGGGCAGTGGCACATCAATTCAAGATGTGAATGTTTTGCTAAAACAGTTTTATCAGTCAAAAGACATGATGAAAAAATTTGGCAAGAAAAAAGGTAAATTACCACAATTTTAGTGTAATTTAATATAAAACAAACTTAAAGGAGAAAATTAAAAATGGCAGTTAAAATCAGATTAACAAGAAAAGGAGACAAAAAGTCACCATTCTACCGCATTGTTGTAGCAGATTCAAGATGTGCAAGAAACGGAAGTTTTATTGAGGTTTTGGGAACCTACAATCCAATGAAAAACCCAGCAGAAATCACCCTTAAAAACGAAAGAATTGCTTACTGGCTTTCTGTTGGAGCACAACTTTCAGACACAACCAAAGAACTTTTTGAAAAAGAAGGCATTGTTGAAAAGAAAGCCTACCGTGCACCAAAGCCAAAACAAATGCCACCTCAAAAGAAAGAAGTGCCAGCAGAAGCTCCAGCCGAGGAAGCACCTGCAGAAGAACAAGTAGCAACCGAAAGTGCTGAGTAATTGTTAAGGAAGTGAATTTTATGGAAGAATTTGTAGAATTTTTGGTTTTGTCACTAGTGCAAAACAAACAAGCAGTTAAAATCACTTCTGCAAGTCAGGACAATCAAGTTGTTATAACAGTAAAAGTTGATGAACAAGACCTTGGCAGAATCATTGGCAAAAATGGAAAAATTGCACAAGCCATAAGAATGCTTGTTGGGGCTTTGGCAAAACAAAAACAAGACAGCAAAAATTATACCATAAAATTTGAATAGAGAGATGTTTTATTACACCTCTTTATTTCGTAAAAGGAAAAGTTTATGATAGTAGGAAAAATTGTAAAACCACAAGGCATCAAGGGTGAGGTGAAAGTTGAACCAATGGTTGCCGACAACAACTTGTTTCAAGATTTTCAAGATGTTTTGATTGATGGAAAAACTTTCACAATAAAAAGTGCAAGAGTCCACCAAGGCTTTGTTTATTTGGCTTTCAACGAAGTTCACGACCGAAATTCTTCCGAAGCGTTGCGAGGAAAAATGGTTGAAGTGTCAAAGCACGAACTTCCAAACCTTGAAAACGATTTTTATTATATTGCAGACCTTGAAGGGTGTGAAATATTTTTTGAAGATGGTGAAAAGTTTGGAAAAATCTATGATGTTCAAAATTTTGGAGCAAGTGATGTTTTGTTCATAAAATCTGGAAGTGAGGAAGTTTTGTGCCCTTTTTTAAAAAAA
>CAVEAP010000085.1:3210-3909 GCA_963613725.1 Mediterraneibacter torques | reverse complement strand
ATATTAAGCAATTTAAAAAAATATGTTACAGTAAAAATGGAGAAAAACAAATGAAAGAACTTAAAAATTTTGAAAAACAAAAACACAAAATAACAAAAAAATGTTTTACCAAAAATTTTGCAAATTTGGTTGTGCTTTTTTAAGTCTTGTATTGTGTTACTTTATGCTACAAACAAAGTTTAAATTTGTTCTTGTGTTATTGAAAACTCATTTTTTTGCTTTTTCCAAAAATGGAACAAAAGCATTGATGCTGTTTTCCTCAAGTTTTTTCAGCTCACGAGCAAGTTTGATGATTTCTGGTTTTGAATCAGAACAGTCGGCAAGACTTTTAATCATGTTAACAGCCCCCATGAAATTGCCAAACATCATAAGTTCGGCAATATGATTTGTTTCATCATTAAAAAATGTGCTGGCTTTAATTGAGAGCCACATTTTTGCCTTTTTTAGTGAATTGTTTGGTTTTACTTCAACATTAAAATCAAGGGCAAGTTGCTTTGCTTTTTTTGCAATTTCTTTGAATTCATTTTTTTGTTTTTTCAGTTCTTCTTTCAGTGCTTTGCTGTTTGTTTCGGTGATGATGTCATTTATGGAAATCACTCCAATTTCACTGTTGTGAAGGATGCTTTGAAGCAAATCGGTGTCGGGTTTTGTTTCGTTGTTTTTCATAAAAATCTCCTTTGTTTTTAGTATGAATCAAAA
>CAVEAP010000085.1:0-3200 GCA_963613725.1 Mediterraneibacter torques | reverse complement strand
GTCAAGTGGGTGGTTTTGCTCACTTTTTTAATTTTGGCAACAATGTTTGACTGCAACTTGAAGTGGAGTTATTGACAAAATTGGGGGTATGTGATACAATTTAAGCATTAGGAGCATTACATTATGATTGAATATGGAAAATTAACTGATTTGGAAGATGATTTTATTACTATTTGGTCTGATTATATTTTATATCAAGACAAAAGCAGAGTTTGGAATCAAATCATAAAACTTGCAGAATTGGGACAAGTAAATGCAATATCATGTTGGTATATGTTAAAAGACGACAAAGATGACAAAAATCCTGTTATTGAAGAATTTGTCAAACCATTACTCCATGACTTGTCAGAAGGGCATAGCTACAGTGAATATGTTTTGCTTTCACACTATTGTTTATCAAAAGAAGGTGGGTGGACCAGATTGAATTCGTGTGCTGAAAACGTGTGTTTTTATAAAAACAGAATGAACAGGTCGGATACAGACAAACAATATGAAAGTTGGCACAATTTGTATAAGTCAGCAGAAGAAGAATTGTTGGACCTAGGTTTTATGACCAACGGCTTAAAGGCAATGCGTGTTTTGAGTCAAATGATAGGATTTAAATATGACCCACTTATGAAAGAAAGATATTTGGAAATTTCAACAGAGGCTTTAAGTCCTTATGCTCTTAACATAAAGAAAAAATCTGTGAAAAAACAATTACTTAAAATGTATAAATCTACCCCTCAAAACACACAAGTTAAATATTCTTTTGCAAAGAATTTGGTTCTTTTCAGTGACAATGCGAAGCAAGTAAATTTGGGAAGAAAAATGTTAACAGAACTTGCTAGCAGAGAACTAAAAACGGAGGCAACACACAAAAATCAATCAAAAAGCAGTGAAAATGTCTTTGAAATGGGTGGCGGAATTTAATTTGTTCTTTTAATTGCTAACAAAAGAAATGCAAAGTTTAAATTTGTTTTGTAAATTTAAAGTTTGTTTTTTTTAACCATTTTTAACGCCTCAATATTGGAAACGCATTAAACAAAAACTTTTGGTGTTGGTTTTTGCAAAAATTCCTTGCAAACTAAAAAAACTTTTAAGTTTTCTCTTGCAAAATCAAAAAATTTGTGATAAAATTAACTTCGTATCCGCACAGAATGGGCAACTAATTTTGATGAAACAACTCAAAGCCTTTTTTTGGCGAGGTTGGATAGAGGAGGTTTAGTTAATATGTATGCAATTATCGCAACAGGTGGCAAACAATACAAAGTTTGTGAAAATGACATTTTGGTAGTTGAAAAACTTGATGCAAAAGTTGGCGAAAAAGTTGAACTTGATGCAATTATGACATCAAACAACGGAAAAGCTGATTTTGGAGCAAAAAAAGTTGTGGCTGAAGTTCTTGCACACGGCAAAGGAGAAAAAGTTACCATTGCTGTTTACAAGAAAAAGAACACACACCAAAAAACACAAGGTCATCGTCAGCCTTTTACAAAAATTAAAATTGTTTCAATTGGAAAATAATTTATGACAAAAATAAGTGTAAAGAAAAATCAAGAAAATTTTTTAAAAATCACTTGTGATGGACACACGGGCTATGGAGTTGAGGGGGAAGACATTGTTTGCAGTGCTGTTTCAAGCATTGTTCAAACTGCCGCCCTTGGACTTTTGATGGTTGCAGTGGTTCCTGTTGAAATAAATCGTGATGATGAAAAAGGTTTTTTTGAAATGATTATTCCCCAAAATCTCAGTGAGCAAAATCAGCATGATGTGAATGTTATTCTTTCCACCATGCTTTGCGGACTTGGAGATTTGCGAGAGGAATACAGTGATTTTATTGAATTGGAGGTCGAAAATGTTTATTAACATTCAATTGTTTGCCCACAAAAAAGGACAAGGAAGTTCTAAAAACGGCCGTGACAGTGAAGCAAAGCGTCTTGGAATAAAAAGAAGCGATGGTGCAACCGTTAAGGCAGGAGAAATTTTGGTTCGTCAAAACGGAACAAAATGGCACCCAGGTGAGAACGTTGGTCTTGGAAAAGACTACACCCTTTTTGCCCTTAAATCTGGACAAGTTAAATTTGGAAGAGCCAAAAACAACAAAAGTGTTGTAAGCGTTGTTGAAGAAACTCAAAACGCCTAGGGTTTATATAAAGCAGTGATTTCTCACTGCTTTTTTTGTTGCAAACACACACTTTTTATTTTATATTTAGATAGTATTGACTCATAACATTTGATTTTGTATTTGTATTTAATTTAATTTTTTAATACAGTTTTGGTTTTTTGTGTTACTGCTCTATAAGTTTTTGTTTTGTTTGGTCATGAAGAGCAACTTTGTTTGCAAGTTCTTGTTTTAAAATCCAACATTCCTTATACAGCACTCTGCCATCTTCGGTGTTAAGCACACCGTTATAAACTTCATAAATGCAATTGATATATTTACGAGCCAAAAGGTCCCGAATCAAAATGTTGTGTTTGATTGAATAAGTTCTGGAAAGTAGTTGCAAAACACGGTCTAGTTTTGTTCTTATTGGAGTTCCGTGAAGGCTTTGGCGAAGTCTGAATTTTGCCAACACACTACTGCTAACTCCATTTTGTGTGGTCCAAAGTCTTTGCAAACCACTTGCGGTGTAATCCAAATTTGCATAGCAGTCTGCATCACGCAAAATGCTTAGAAGTTGAGAAAACTTTGCGTCTTTTCCGTTGTAGGGATTTGTGTGGTGTTCAATTAGTTTTATTGCAAGTTTTTGTTCCTCTTTTTTCTCAAAAAATTTTTCAAGATAGCCACTTTCTTTCAAAAATTCAACTCCAATTTTTTCATGAGGAGCGGTTTTGCTGTCTGAAAAGTTTGCATATTTTTGCCACTGAACAAGTCGTCCACAATCATGAAGCAGTCCAACTTTATACAAAAACTCACGCTCTTGTTTTGGTAAAAATTCACTGCTTGCAACACTAAAACAATTTTGAGCAGTTTCAAGTCCATGCACAAAACGCCTTAAAATGTTGGTGTCGCTAAGGTCAAAATCGCCACATAATTTAAAAAAAAGTTCATTAGATTGCATAAGGTCCATAAATCATTTTTCTCCTTTGTTTTTGAAAAAACCTCAAAAAAACACTAAAAAATCACAAAAATTCAAGTTTTTTGATGCCTTTTTTTGCATTTCATGTTTTTATCTTATCAAATTTTTTCAAAAAAATCAACTGATTGCACTTAATTG